>JAUWHX010000052.1 GCA_030605695.1 bacterium
CAGTGTTATTATCAGTAAGTTGTGGGAAAAAAGAAAAGGAGCCAAAGGGAACTAATCAAAAAAATCCACTTGACTTTACTCTTAAAGACCTTGAGGGTAATGAATATACTTTAAGTGGACAAAAGGGCAAAGTTGTAATAATTGATTTCTGGGCTACTTGGTGTCGTCCTTGTTTACAATCAATTCCCATATTTATCTCACTCTATGATAAATATAAGGACCAAGGACTTTTAGTTCTGGGAGTAGGACTTGATAAAGAAGAATCGTTGAGGAAATTTGTGGAGCAATATAATATTAGTTATCCCATTCTCGTTGGCAATCAGGAAGTAGCAAGAAAATATGGAGTTCAAGCTATACCGACAACTTGCATTATTGATAAAAGTGGAAACCTTGCTAAAAAACATATCGGTCTTATTCCTGAACTGCAAAAGGTACTTGAAGAGGAAATAAAATCACTTCTTGAAAAATAGGGGGCATTATGGATAAGGTATTTTTAGATAAGTATGTTCCTCGCGTATGGGAGTTATATCTTGCTCAAGCCGAAGAGTCTATGAAGGAAGGAGCTTTATCAAAAAAGGTTAAGGAACTCATAGGGACTGCTATTTCTATATCTATGCATTGCGAGCCCTGTGTAAAGATTCATTTAAGGAGAGCAATAAAAGCTGGTGCATCGGCTCAAGAAATTTCTGAAATGATAGGAGTTGCTATAATGTTATGTGGAGGGACAGCAGAAGTATGGGCAAGAAGGATAGTAGAGGCAGAAATAAAAAATCTGGGGAGGAAAAATGCGCTGGTATCATCGCACAAGAGTAAATAGCGGGCTTATCATACTGGTTATTGGGGTAGTATTTTTATTGCGAAATTTAGGAATAATCCAGCAACCAGCATGGAGTATTATGTGGCCCTCAATCTTAATCGTCATTGGGATAGGAGCACTTATTGAGGAAATACGCATACGGATTAAGAATAAGAAAGAATAATATGGAAGCAAGAACTTCCGGTAAAGCTGTGGCTTCGCTTGTATGTGGAATATTAAGTCTTCTTATACCATTTCTTGGATTTGTGCTTGGAGTGTTGGGTGTTGTGTTTGGAGTCCTGGCAAGGAATGAAGTCCGACGAAGCGAAAGAATGCTCACAGGTAAGGGAATGGCAATCGCTGGATTTGTTTGTGGGATTATCGGAGTAGCCTGGACCGTGATTATATTTATAATATTAGGAATTATTGGAAGGTCCTTTGAGGCAGAGTTCCTTGATTCATTAATGACTGCATAGAAACCCGAGTCCCTTAAACTTCTGCATCAATTCAGGCGAGCAATTTTTAAGTATCAGGGTAGCATCGTGAAACTCTTTCCTTAACTTGTAGCTCTTGCGAAGCTCATCAAAATATTTACCTCTCTCCGAGAAAGGCAATTCTATTATTTTTCGCAGGTTGTAGTCATCATCTTCCACATCATAAATCTCATTTACTACTTTTCCCATTATCTCTTTTCTCTTGCAAGAACAATCTACTTCTATCAATTTCTTTTTAGATAGTGGAAGAAAATTCTTTGAAGTAGGTGACCACTTATCTTCTTTATTAAGAAATTTGCAAAGAGCTTTGTACAACATAGCTGTGGCTTGTATTTTCCCTTCAATAGAATAACCAGCTATATGTGGAGTGCCGAGTTCTACTTTTTTAAAAAGTTCTATATTTATGTTAGGCTCATTCGCCCATACATCAAGAACCAGAGCTTTTGATTTTCCTTGTTTAACAGCTTCAAGTAACACAGATTCATCCACTACACTGCCTCTTGAAGTATTGATAAGTATAGCTCCTTGTTTCATTTTATTGAGAAACTTTTTATCTACCATATGATAGGTAGCATCCCTTCCCTTATAAGTTAAGGGCGTATGGAGAGTGATTATATCTGATTCAAACAATGCTTCCAGAGGTAAATATTTTTTGGCTTTAGTTTTTCGCCGAAGAGGAGGGTCATTTAATAAGGGTATCATTCCTAATGCCCGACATTTTTTCACTACTTTGCTTCCTACATTTCCTACACCAATTACGGCTATGGTTGAACCTTGAAGAGTGAATTTCTTCCTCTTGGCTAAGACTAAAAGGCAAGCTACAATATATTCTGCTACTGCGTTTGAATTTGCTCCAGGGGCACTTGCAATGGCAATTCCTCTTTTTTTAAGATATTCAGTATCAATATGGTCAGTCCCAATAGTAGCTGTGCCAACAAATTTCACGGAACTTTCTTTTAGGAGTTCTTGGTCAACCCTTGTAGGAGAACGAACTAATAAAACTTCCGCATCTTTTATATTTTTGTTAGTTATTTGATGGGATGGTAGAGCCGTTACTTCACCTAATCGGGAGAAAGTTTCTTTCAGGAAAACTATATTTTCATCTCCAACAATTTTCATTCTCATTTGGCATTGAGATTTCGGTATTTGGAATTTATAATTTGTATCCAATGTCTCGGAGGAATTTCTTTCTTTGCTCTATTTCTTCCGGCCCTTCTGTACCAAGAGGTGATGCTCCGTCTACAACTCCAAGAATAGCTCTTCCTTGATTCGTTTCTCCTATAATAACTTGAGTTGGATTTGCGGTGGCACAAAATATTCTACAAACCTCTGGGACAGCTTTTATTCTTGGCAAAAGGTTTATTGGGAAGGCATTACGGATAAAGACGATAAAGGAATGTCCTGCTCCAATTCGTAAAGCATTATCTTTTGCAAGTTTAATAAGTTCATCGTTATTGCCAGAAAATCTTACAAGTCTGGGACCTGATGCTTCGCAGAACCCTACGCCAAATTTTATCCCGGGGACACTTTCAATTAAGGTCTCGTGTATGTCTTCAACTGTTTTTATGAAATGAGATTGTCCAAGGATAAAGTTTACATCCTCTGGCTTTTCAATCTCTACAATTTTGATTTCCATTCTTCCTCCCAAATTTTTTGCCTAACCACAAAGCTTGCAAAGATTAATTTGCCACAAAAACACTAAAGCACTGAATTCCACTAAAATTATAATATAATTTCTTTTTGTGCAGTTTTGTGATTTGGTGATTTCGTGGCATTTTATTTAATCTTTTCTCTGCGTTCTTTGCGTCTCTGCGGTGAAAGTATTTTAATCTCGTGGTTTCTCACTTTTAATAGAGTAATATTAGTTTCTTCGTTAAACTATAATTTCCTGCACTCAGTTTTGCGAAGTAAATTCCTGCTTTAAGTTCTTGTGGATGCCAGTCAATATCGTAATATCCCGGCTCCATTTCTTTATCAACAAGCGTGTGTATCAATTTTCCAGCCACATCATAAATCGTGATTCGTGTCCGTGGTTCGTGTCCGGACACGGAAAACGGACACGTATAACGGATGACTGCCTTCCCAAAACACGGATTCGGATATACCTCTAAACTAATGCCTATTGCCTTATGCCTATTGCCTGTCTCTTCCTCCACTCCTGTCTCAGAAACCCTTATAAGATAGACATCAGCAGAGTCAACACCAAAAGACTCTGTCCATCCTGCGATTATAAAGCCACCATCTGCACACTCCTGAACCGACTTTCCCCAGTTATAACCAGTTCCGCCATAAGTTTTAGTCCAGAGGGTATCACCATCTGCATCTGTTCTTATAAGATAGACATCCACATAGCCAGTACCAAAAGACCCTGTCCATCCTGCGATTATAAAGCCCCCTCCTGCACACTCCTCTACAGAACAGCCCCAATCAAAGTCAGTTCCGCCATAAGTTTTCGTCCAGAGAGTATCGCCATCTGCATTAGTCCTTATAAGATAGACATCCCTCAAGCCAGCACCAAAAGACTCTGTCACTCCTGCAATTATAAAGCCCCCTCCTGCACACTCCTGAACAGACCCGCCAGCATCATAGCCAGTTCCGCCATAAGTTTTCGTCCACAGGGTATCGCCATCTGCATCCGTCCTTATAAGATAGACATCATAATAGCTAGCACCAAAAGAATATGTCCATCCTGTAATTATAAAGCCACTATCTGCACACTCTTGAACAGAATAGCCATAATCACCGCCAGTTCCGCCATAAGTTTTAGTCCATAGAGTATCACCATCTGCATTTGTCCTTATAAGATAGACATCCCTCTCACCAGCACCAAAAGACCATGTCATTCCTGTAATTATAAAGCCCCCTCCTGCACACTCTGCTACAGAATTGCCAAAATCATCAGGAGTTCCACCATAAGTTTTAGTCCACAGGGTATCACCATCTACATCCGTCCTTATAAGATAGACATCATAATAGCCAGCACCAAAAGACTTTGTCGTTCCTGCAATTATAAAGCCCCCCGATACACACTCTTGAACAGAATTGCCCCCATCATCCTCAGTTCCTCCATAAGTTCTTGTCCACAGTGTATCACCGTCTGCGTCTGTCCTTACGAGATAGACATCACCAGAGCCAGCACCAAAAGAACTTGTCTTTCCTGCAATTATAAATCCCCCACTTGCACACTCTTGAACAGAATGACCATAATCATCGTCAATTCCGCCATAAATTTTAGTCCACAGAGTATCAGGACCATCGGCAATTGCAGGCAAGGACACAATAAATTGTGTCCCTACAAAAGCCCATACTCTCAATAAATTACGCATCTTTCCTCCTTCCTGCTATCTGCAAGTCATCTGGAGACCTCTGCAACTCATCTGCAGACCTCTGCAGGTCATCTGGAGACCTCTGCAACTCGCCTGCAGACCTCTGCAACTCACATGGAGACCTCTGCAACTCACATGGAGACCTCTGCAACTCGGCTGGAGACCTCTGCAACTCGGCTGGAGACCTCTGCAACTCGGCTGGAGACCTCTGCGACTCGGCTGGAGACCTCTGCAGGTCATCTGGAGACCTCTGCAACTCGGCTGGAGACCTCTGCAACTCGGCTGGAGACCTCTGCAAGTCGTTCGGAGACCTCCCTATATTCTGGCAATTAGTTAAATGAGAAGTAACAAATTTAGGTAACATTTTGTGGTTTCATTCTGTAAAGTTAGCCCATTGTTTCACCAACTTTGGGTCTGTAGCCATTTATGAAATCAATTGCTGACTGCTCCCGCTTTGCCTCTGGTTTCAGAATTTTCAATTCAACACATCCTTCGTTTGTTCCCAATAAGAGGGTTCCCCTTGCTTTTATTATTTTTCCTGCATCTCCTTGAGTGGCAGATTTAGAAGCAAGTAGAATTTCAAGTTGCCTATTTCTGAAGATAGTATATGTGAGTGGCTTTGGAGAGAATGCATTTATAAGATTTGCAATTTCAGTTGCTGACCGATGCCAGTCAATTTTTCTCATTTCCTTAGTAATTTTTGGTGCATAAGTTGTCTCTTCATTTAATTGAGGCACTGGTTTTAATTCCTCAAAATTATCAATTGTCTCAAGCAGGAGAGACGCACCTATTTTTGAAAGTATTTTTTCAAGTTCTCCAAAGGTTTCGGAGCCTTTTATTTCTATCCTTTTTTGGAGCAGAATGTCACCATGGTCTATCTTAGGGTCTATAAGCAATGTGGTAACACCTGTGTATTTTTCTCCGTTGATAATTGCCCACTGAATTGGAGCGGCTCCACGATATTTAGGTAAAAGAGAAGGGTGGAGATTAATTGAAGCGAGGTTTGGGAGATTAAGAATTTCTGAAGATAGAATGTGACCATAAGCGACAAGACATAGTATATCGGGATTAAGTTTTTTAATTGCTTTCAAAAAATCCCGAGAGTTTGGATTCAGTGGCTCAAAGACCTTGATGCCTGATTTGTGAGCAAGTTCTTTGGCTGGAGATGGATTTGGCGAAGTAACAAGAGCTATAAGATTATGATGCTTTGAAAATAGCTCTATTGAAGGACAAGCAAATCCTGAAGTTCCAAAGAAAATTATATTATGTTGCATTTTTAATTTGCTATGTTGTTTAAAATCTTATAGTACAAAATCTCTTATGTCAAAATAATTTTATTTCGTGAAGAGCCTGCAAGTTGGTCAAACTTTTTAGTCTGTTGATGAATAGGAAAATGGAAGGAAAATTATTTGAGCTTACACATCCAGATTTTCCACATATTTAGCGTTCTCTTCTATGAATTGGCGTCTCGGCTCAACTTTGTCTCCCATAAGGGTGGTAAATGTTGTCTCTGCTTCTACTAAATCTTCAAGAGTTATTTGCTTGAGGACACGATTTTCAGGGTCCATTGTAGTCTTAAATAGCTCATCTGGATTCATTTCTCCAAGTCCTTTATACATCTGGATATCTGGTTTGGGGTCTAAATCTTTAATTGCCTCATTTAGTTCTTCTTCGGAATAGGCATAGGAAGTCTTTTTTCTGTGCTTTATTCGATAAAGAGGGGGTTGGGCTATATAGATATGCCCATTTATTACAATCTCTTTTGCGTGCCTATAAAAGAGTGTTAAAAGCAGAGCGCGTATATGAGCACCATCAACATCTGCATCTGTCATAATTATTATTTTGTGATATCTTAATTTTTCTTCGCCTATTCCAATAGCTTTTATTATTGCCCGTATTTCCTCTGATCCCAGTATTCTATCTTCCGATGCTTTTTCTACATTAAGTATTTTCCCTTTTATTGGAAGGATAGCCTGGAATGTTCTTTCTCTTCCTTGCTTTGCGCTACCACCTGCTGAATCACCTTCTACGATATAAAGCTCCGAGCGTGCAGGGTCACGTTCTGAACAGTCTGCAAGTTTGCCTGGAAGTGGAGAATTGTCAAGTATTCCTTTTCTGCGCGTAAGTTCACGTGCATGCTGGGCGGCTACTCTTGACCTTGAAGCTTGAAGTATCTTTTTAATCACACTTTCTGCAGAGCGTGGGTTTTCACCATAATACAGAGAAAGATGAGTATTGGTCAGAGACTCAACTATTCCCTTTACTTCGGAATTGCCGAGTTTTGTTTTTGTTTGACCTTCAAATTGGGGGTCTGAGAGCTTTACGGAAATGACTGCTGTGAGTCCTTCACGAGTATCATCACCAACAATTTCTGCATTTTTCACAAGGTTATGTTCTTTTGCATACGAAGTTATTGTGCGAGTAAGTCCTGCCTTAAAACCGATAAGATGAGTTCCTCCTTCCTTTGTATCTATGTTATTTGCATATGTGAATATATTTTCTGAATAGGAATCAGTATGTTGGAGGGCTACTTCCACATCAATTTCATCTTTTTCTTGGTGAAAATATACGGGCGGATGGAGGACATTTTTTTCCTTGTTCAGAAAGTCAATGAATTCAGCTATCCCTCCCTCATAAAAGAATTTGTGTGATTTGCCAGTCCGTTCATCTATAAGGTGAAGTGAAGTTCCTTTATTCAAGAAAGCAAGCTCTCTTAAACGTTCTGCAAGCAAATCGAAACTAAACTTTATATTAGAGAAAACTTCTGGGTCGGGATAAAAACGAATTTTTGTGCCAACTTCCAGTTCTTCTCCTTCACGGATTATTTTGAGAGGGGTAACTACATTGCCATGTTCGTACCTTTGATGATAAACTTTCCCGTCTCTTGTTACTTCCACTTCTAACCAATCTGAAAGAGCATTCACAACGGAGACTCCTACTCCATGTAGTCCTCCAGCAACTTTGTATACCTTGTGGTCAAACTTTCCTCCTGCGTGGAGGGTTGTCATCACAACTTCTACGCCCGGTTTCTTTTCAGTGGGGTGCTCATCAACCGGTATTCCTCTGCCATTATCTATAACAGTTATCTCTTCGCCTTTATGAATAGTGACATTAATGTGGTCGCAGTATCCGACCATTGCTTCATCTATTGAGTTGTCAACAACTTCAAAAACGAGATGGTGCAGTCCTCGTTTATCGGTATCGCCGATATACATTGCTGGACGTTTGCGGACTGCTTCAATATCCTCAAGGACTTTTATTTCTTCGGCACGGTATTCCATTATCTTCTTTTTTGTATAAATTTAATTCCTCGTATCTTAGTTTGGTCAAGATGTTGATTAATATGTTCTATTATCTGAGGTTTCAAGAATCCAAGTTCTTGGTGCCATATCGGGTCGTCCACTATAACCCATAAAATCCCATAATTTATCCAGCCTGGTTTAGTATGAGAAGCAATTTCTTCACCTACTACCTTGTTCCAGACAAGCAGGGCTTTGTGTTGGTCTATTCCCTTTTTAAGTCCAAATTTTTTAAGTGCTATTGGTAAAATACTATTTATACTTTGTGGTTCTCTTCTCATTTGAATAAATTACAACACTTTTTTGGGCATTGTCAAGCAAAAAGCCACAGGATACAATAGAAATTTATAGAGATTTATTGTTACCACAAGTTTCTATAAGTCTCCATTAGTTTCTATCTTTTTGTAGCAAGCAAAAAGCCTAAGAATAACGGAGCTGGGCTGAGGAATCTTGACCTAAATTCAGGATGTGCCTGTGTGCCGACAAAAAACGGATGTTCTGGGAGTTCCAGAAATTCTGCTAATTTAACTCCGTCCAATCTATGGTGATGTCCTGAAAATATGAGACCAGCATCTTCCAGCGTTTTCTCAAATTCAGGAGAAAGTTCATACCTATGTCGATGTCGCTCTATTATATATTCGGTTTGCGGTTTGCGGTTTGCGGTTTGCGGTTGAGGAAATTTTCCGAGACGGTAGGGCTCAAGTGACTTTTTCATATCTTCTTTGATTCTCCCTTCCTTTTTATAGAGTTTATAGACGAGAGTTCCCCTTTTAATGCAAGCTGCATAAGCTCCAAGTCTCATTGTACCCCCGTATAGCGACTCACGCATTGCTTTTTGCTGAGATGGAAGTAGAGTTATTATTGGGTATTGGGTATTTGAGTCTATTTCTTCGGAGTGAGCTCCTTTAAGTTTACAAACATTTCTTGCGTATTCTACTGCTGCAAGTTGCATGCCGAGACAAAGTCCAAGAAAAGAGATTTTATTTTCTCTAACATACTGTATTGCTTTGATTTTTCCCTCAATCCCTGTAGTTCCAAAACCACCTGGTATGATTATACCATCATAATTTTCAAGCATTTTGGTTCCTTGTTGCTCTATTTCTTTAGAGTCTATCCACTCTATTTTTGGTTTAATTCCGAGAGCGGTACCTGCGTGGACAAGGGCTTCATTTATTGATACATAGGCATCTCGGAGGCTGAATTCCCCTATGTCTAAGTATTTGCCGACCATTCCTATTCTTGAACTCGTGCTTGGATTTCTTATATTGTTAAGTCGGCTGTTCCACTTTTCCCAGTTGGGCTCTTTTTGGGGTTTGAGGTTTAGTTTAGTAAGTATTTTTTTGCCAAGGTTCTCTCGTTCAAAGTTTACGGGTACTTCATAGACAATTTTAATGTCTGGAGCCGAGATGACAAATTCCCGTTTTATATTTGCGTAGGTTTCTATCTTCTTTCTGCGGACATCATCAAGTGGCTCTTTGCCACGGCACAAAATTATATCAGGAATTATTCCATTCTCCTGCAGTAATTTTATTGCCTGTTGGGTTGGTTTTGTCTTCATTTCTCCTATGTGAGATGGGATAGGCATATAAGTTATGAGAACATACATAAGATTTTCCTTGCCAAATTCTCTTTCCATTCCTTTTACAGCAAAGAGAAAGGGGATATTCTCATAGTCTCCAACGGTTCCGCCTATTTCTATAACTGTAATATCATAATCTTTAGATGCGGCTCTAATTCTATTTTTTATTTCATTTGGGACATGGGGAATGAACTGGACAGTTTCGCCAAGGTATTCACCTTTTCTCTCGCGGTCTATGATAGCTTTATATACCTGACCTGTTGTAATATTATTTTGTTTTGGGATGTCAATTCCAAGAAATCGCTCGTAACTACCGAGGTCTTGGTCTATTTCGCCACCGTCATTAGTAACCCAGACTTCTCCGTGTTCAGTTGGACGAAGTGTTCCTGCATCATAATTTATATAGGGGTCTATTTTTATGCCAGTGGTTTTGTATCCGTATTCATTGAGTATTTTCCCGATTGACGCAGTGGCAATTCCTTTGCCTACACCTGAAAGCACACCTCCAATTACAACAATATATTTTTCCATCTTAAAATAGTTTAAGTTGAGGTTCTTCTATTTTCTCTTTTTTTACCGATATTTTTCCATAGACACCGTCATAGCCCGGCAAGATTTCTACTTTCTCCTCCCTTACTGCACAAATAGATTGAGCAATTTGAGGTGAGACTACCGATTGTAGTTCTTCGTAGGGAACTTCAAGCAAACACTTGAATTCTGAACCAAAATGATATACAAGTTTATTGTATTCTTTGAATGCTGTTTCTGTGTCTTTGCCTACATCAAGTGTGTCTGCTATAATTTCAAGGAGTGGAATGAGGTGTTTGCATCCTATTTCTCGGGGTTCAGGTTCCTTGCGGTCTGAGAGAGATATAATGCGATGCATTACTCCTATTGTAATTTTCCTGCCACATTTCGGGCATAGATTGTCATTGGCGATTGCTTCCTCCGGAGATATTCTTGCATCGCAGTTACGATGTCCATCCCAGTGGTATTTGCCTTCTTGTGGGAAGAATTCAGTTGTGAACTTAAATTTATCGGAGTCTTGTGATTTAATTGCCTGAGTAATTTCAGAATAGCTGAGTTCACAGTCAAAGAAGTTAGCTTCTCTACCAATGTTTTTTGGTGAATGGGCATCGGAATTAGAAATAAGTGCAAACCTGTCAAGTGCTGACCATCTCCAATTCATGGGGGGGTCTGAAGAGAGTCCTGTTTCAAGTGCGCCAATGTTTTTCACTTCCTCTCCGAAACATTCTTCTATAGAGTCAAATCCGAAGTTAGCTCCGAATAATGCGAACCAGGGAGTCCATATATGGGCAGGGACAAAAAAAGCATCAGGAACAAGGTTAAAGATTTGATGGACCATAGGTTCTGAGTCAAGTGAGAGGGTAGGTCTTCCGTCTGCTTCAAGGTTGCCGTATTTTGAAAGGAAAGAGTTTATTTTGTCAACAGCCTCAAAAGAGGGAGCGAATATTACATTATGGATTTTTCTGAGTTTACCGTTACGATGGTATATATTGTTGACTTCAGCAGTAAAAATGAAGTATGTATCCTCATGTTTGAAAAGGTTATTATCTACAGGAGTAAGTTCTTCTTTGAGTTCTTTAAGCCATTCAGGGTGAGTAAAATCGCCTGTTCCCATAAGTGTAATTCCCTTAAGTTTTGCGGTTTGGGAGATAAGATGGATTCGCATCTCAGGTGATGTAGCCCTTGAATATTTTGAGTGAATGTGAAAATCGGCAAAGAATTTCATTGGGAGATTACTTTGATTTTTATAGTGAGAGTTGCTCCGGATGTCAAGTGATTTCCTTGAAAAACTCTAAAAAAAGATAGAAAGTTTAGAAAACAAGAATATTCTGGATTCTATCAATGATATGGTGATAAGTTATACTTCTCTCCTGTTATTTAGAAAAAATTAGAGGAAATTAGGATACCTCTATTTGAAAGACGGTTATCTTTGTGGCTCGAATCCTTTTATTCCTTTTAATTTACGCTCAAAATCATCGGGGTTCGTTACTGAATGAATAGCAATTTCATAACTAATAAGTTCACTTTTATAAAGCGACATAATTGATTGGTCAAAGGATTGCATATTATAATATAACGTTCCTTCTTCTATAATCTTGGGAATAAATTCTGTTTTCCCTTCCAAAATTTGCTTCTTTATGAGTTCTGTGCAAACCAT
>JAUWHX010000036.1 GCA_030605695.1 bacterium
TCACATTTGTGGCTTTAGGAAGCTCATACTCAACTTTTGTTGAGCTTATGAATGGATTCGGATATGCATTAAACTTTAAACTTTTGACTTCAGACTCCTCCTCAACTCCCACTTCTCCTGATATATAAACATCATCAACCCAAAACTCAGCCATAACAACTGTATTTTCGTGACGCCAATCTGTAGATGCATTTGCACTAGTAACGAACTTTATTCCATCTATAGTATTCTCTACAAAAGTAGTGCATATCTCTACCCACTCAACCCCACTTGTACCAGGCATATCACAGCCCCAAATACGTTGCCAGTTATCATTTATATGCAATTGAATTTCACACGATGCGCTATCACCCATACAACCAGGCGTCCCTAGGTGGCCCGAATAACGTATATATACTTTAAGCGTACAACTTGTAGTTGGATTAAAATTCTGCATTATTTCTGCTCTTCCACTGGCATCTGCACTTCCGTAAGTACCCCCGGAAACATAAACTGGTGTCCATAAAAAACAGCGATTGGGTAATGACAACCCTGCCCCTGAATCCGGGTTAACAAAAGCACCTGGGCCCGCCTCACCATCTCCAGTTTCATTCTGAGTGGTATCTTTCTCTATTGTCCAGCCAGCATCCCATGGGGTCTCATCAAATCCTGGGTTAGTTAAAAGATTGCCAGCAGCCAATGGAACTGCAAAAGCAACCATCCCTACAAAAGCCAATAACTTCTTCATCTTTCCTCCTTTTCCCGCAAAAGCGGTGGTTAAATGGTTAAATGGGTTATTAAGAAATTGTGGTAAAGAAAAAGTGGGATTAAATACTACAAGTGTTGGCAGTTGGCAGTTGGCAGTTGGCAGTTGGCAGTTGGCAGTTGGCATTATGTTATTTTGTATCATATTTTGTTTCTTTGTCAAGAAAAAACTTGAAAAGGAAATTTATGCGATTATAATACTTAAGATGGATTATTTTATAGCTTTTGTTTTTGGATTTGCACTTGGGAGTATTCCGTTTGGATATATTCTGGCAAGAGTGTTCAAAAAGATAGACATCAGAGAGCACGGCAGCAAGAACATAGGGACTACAAATGTGATGCGAATCTGCGGAAAGCCACTTGGTATAGCAGTCTTTATTCTTGATGCGGGCAAAGGATTCGTGCCTGCCTTTTTGGCAAGTCAGTGTCTGGGGATAAATCCTGCTATCGTTGCTGGACTTGCGGCATTACTTGGGCATGCGTTCACACCGTGGCTCAAATGGAAAGGCGGAAAAGGAGTTGCAACGGGACTTGGGATTTTCATAGGACTCGCACCTCTTCCTGCTCTTATTGCTTTCTGTGCCTGGGTTGTGATTCTTTTGATTTTTAAATGGGTATCAGTGGCGTCAATGTCTGCATCGGCAGTGCTTGTTATATCTATATTTTTGCGTTACCGCGTCTCGCCTATATTCTTTTTTGCGCTGGTTGGTTTCTTGCTCGTAGTGTTTTCTCATCGTTCAAACATCCGCCATCTCCTGCGAGGTGAGGAACGGAAAATTGGGAAAAGATAGAGATTAATGGAAATTAGTAGCAATTAATAGAAATTGATAGCCACGATAAATTTCTATGAATCTCCATAAATTTCTACAAATTTCTATTTACTAAATATATAACCTAATATTTTGTATATAAGCTTGGCGGCGAGATAATCCGGAGCTGGATTCTCCGGGATAGGACAAAGTTCAACTACATCAAACCCTACAATATGTTTAGATTTACAGATGGGCTTGAGGAATTCTAATATTTCATCCCATAATAAGCCGCCGGGTTCTGGAGTTCCGACTGATGGCATAATTCCAGTGTCAAGAACATCAATATCCACACTAAGATAAACCTCATCAGAAAGATTTGAAATAACATCTGCGACTTTGGGTGCTTCTGGTTGCAAGCTCTTTGCAAAAACACAAAGGGGGGCTTCTTCCGTTGATAAGTATTCTGCTTCTTCCTTTGCAAGACTCCTTACACCTGAAATCACGACTGGCACCAGTTCCTGAATCCTTCTTGTTACGCAGGCGTGGGAATATTTAGAACCTTCATATTCATTCCGAAGGTCTGCATGAGCATCAAGCACGAGGCAAGAGAGATTCGGATGCTTTTCTTTAAACGATTTAACCGCACCAAGAGAGATTGAGTGCTCCCCGCCTATGATTACAGGAAATTTATTCCTGTCCGTCAACTCTTTGACTTTTTGATAAACCAGATTTATCATTTGCTCTGGGCTACTTGCAAGGGGTTCAAGATTAGGTAATGTATGGATACCAATTTCGGATGGGTCAAAGTTTAGCTCAATGTCCCAGAGTTCAAGCCACTGTGAGGCATTGAGGATTGCTTGAGGACCATAACGAGTTCCCTTTCTTCCAGTTGAAGTTCCATCATAAGCTACCGGCAGGACAACAACTCGGGCGGTCTCAAAATCTACATTAACTTCTGTAAACATTTCAAAAAACTATCACGAAAACACGAATGCTAAATTATGAATTTTTCAATTTAGCATTTGGCATTTATAATTCATAATTCTCTTTCTTTGTGTTCTCTGTGTTCTTTGTGGTTCTATCATCTTCGGCTCTCGTGCTTTCTGGCTTTCCTGAATTTCGTGATAAAACCACTATTTCAAGAAAAATCTTTCCTTCGGCTTTGGGAAAATAATAACCTCTGCTTCTTTTATCTTGGCTTTTTCTTTTGCAATCTCAATAGAGCGAAGCAACCCTCCAATCTCATCTACAAGCCCAATTTCTTTCGCACGAGTGCCACTCCATATCCTTCCTTGAGCAATTGAGTCCACATAAGTTTTTTCAAGTCCCCTTCCTTCTGCCACCTCAGAAACGAACCAATCGTAGTACCACTCAATCTCTTGCTCAAATTTTTCTTTCTCTTCCTCAGTAAAATGCCGCAGGGTAGAAAAATAATCAGCATGTTCTCCTCGCTTAACTATATCCCAGCTAATCCCAAGTTTATCATAAAGTCCCTTGAATATAGGATGTATGCCAAGCACTCCTATTGAGCCGGTAAGTGTGAATCTATCAGCGAGAATCGTATCGGCGAGACAAGAGATTTCATATCCTCCTGATGCAGCGACATTGCTCATTGAAATAATAACAGGTTTCTCCTCGGCTACTCTTTTTAATTCTTTGGCTATTATTTCGGATGCCAATGCACTTCCTCCACCGGAATTCACTCTGAATACGAGTGCACGAATGGACTTATCTTTCCTTATTTTATTGAGGAGTTTTGACATCGTTTCAGAGCCCATATATTTGCCTCCGATAATTGGAGTTGGGTCATATCCACTTTCTCCAGATACTATTGAGCCCTCAGCTATAAGCAAGGCAATTTTAGGTTTGCTCTTTTCCCAAGCTCTTGGAAGTTCTTCACGCTCAAGGAACTTCTTGATTGGCTCTCGCTTTACTTCCTTGCCTAAAAATCCTTCCAATATATCCTCAATTTCATATAAATAAGCAACTGTATCTATAAGTCCCGATTTCATAGCTTTTTCAGAATTAAAAAACACCTCATTATTTATGAGTTCAAGAAGTGAGTCAGACTCCATATTTCTGGCTTGTGCAATCTCTTGAATCATTGGCTCCCATATGTCATCAATATAGCATTCAAGCTGTTCACGGTCTTCTTCTGACATATCTTCTCGCTCCAACATTTCTCTCGCAGACTTATATTTACCCCTATGTGCAATATCCGTTTCTATTCCAAGTTTTTCCAATGTTCCTTTTAGATACAGCTTCTTTCCCACAAGTCCAGGCAAGACCAAGTTCCCAAGCAGAGGCAGGATTATATAATCTGCAACAGAGGAAAGGTAATAGCTGCCAATCCCATATCCTTCTGAAAAGACAACAACCGTCTTCCCTGATTTTTTGATTTCCAGAAGTTCCTGTCGCAGTTCTTCAAGCTGAGCTATACCAATCCTATAGGGCTTAAAATGAATAAACAAACAACTTACATCTTCTCTCTTTTTTATGGTTTCAAGATTACTTAAAAGGTTATAAAATCGAGGACTCTTACTCCTTTTAAGCCCAAGATATTTGCTTTTTTCCTGCATTTCAGGGTAAGAACCTTTAATGGTAAGCTTAACCACCTTCTTTTTCTTAGGCATCAAAGTAAGATACCGCTCACGAGAGAGAATCAACCCGCCTTTCCCGTGCTCAAATTTGGTGTCAGCATTTCCTCCTATTTTAAGATTTCCAAAAGATATATCTGCCCCAAATCTTATTTCTCCATCTTTATTTAGATTAAGAGAAAATGTAAGCCCATCCAGAGGTTCAACTCCAATTCCATATATTAAATTCTTTAGACTATCTTCGCCGAACAATGCATCGCAGAAAATTGTGACTCTGTCTATGTAAGGTTTTATAGCCAGACCTCCTCGTATAACGGGTTTCTCTTTAAGAGGAATTACCAGGCCGAAGCTCATAATTCGTCCCAGTCGGGCTGGTCTAAATATTCCTCCGAGTTCATACTTTGATGCTTGCCCAAACTTGTAATTACATCCAAGCCAAAGAGATTTCCCAATCTTCATACCGCTTCCTACTCTAAAAAGTGGTTTCTCTTTTTGCTTGAGCTCTACACCGATAGCTGAGTTTTGGAATGATAGCCCAACCGAGTGCCAGTCATTGTCAAACAAATATATACATTCCTGTCCTGGATTTATTGATAGTCCAGCTGGATTCATAAACAATGCCTCTCCTCTCCTCGCAGTTGCTACAGAACTCCCATCAAAACTCAATAGTACAAAGATTATAAGTTTCAGCATTTTTCCTCCTTTTCTGATTTGTAATAATTCATTTTATTCAAATCTGTGTCTATCTTTTCAATCTGCGTGAATCTGTGTGCTATTTTTTAGAAATACTTACCTATTACCCTAATTTATATCAACGCTGATAGTAAGAGTCAAGAAAAAAGAACCACGGATAATCCTTTAAACCCTTAAACCCTTATTATGATTTTTCTTTTCTCTGCGTCTCTGTGGTTTAAATTTCATAGCATATTGAGAAAAAACTTGACTTTTTGATATAATAGTATATTCTTAATATCAGGAGGTAAATTATGTATAAAGTTATAAAGTTGTTGACGTTTTTGGGATTATTTATTTCTTGTGGGCTGTTAGAAGCCCAGACTAAATTTCGGCTGTTCTGTTACAAGATTCCCACTACGCCTTCTGCTCTGTCGCAATGTTACTCTTCGTTGACTTTTGATGAATATACTATCACATGGGACAATCGTCCGCCCAAGGTTAAGTTCTTGTCGGAAATTGACGATTCGGCCATCAGCTGCTGGCATGAGTGGTCTTCTCCTGAACTCACAGCATACGTGGATAGTTGTATCGCTTTTCAAGAGCCCATAGTCTTCTGTGTCAAACGGACAACGACGGGTTTCTGCAGCGATTATTGGGCTTACTACTGCAGGGAGCAAAGTTCAACACAATGCCCTCAGCTGATTCACAATGGCAAGACTTACTCACCACCAGAAAAGGACGCAAGAGTAGATGAACACAAACCCAACACAAACTTCTGTTGCGACTTCCTGTGGACCTGTACTTGTATGGATGGCTGGAAGCAGGAAAGCTTTATTCAATTTACAGCACCGATAAGCGGGACAGAAGAAGGTTCTCATATAAAGAGAATGAGATTCTTGAGAAGCACTCCCAGTCCATTTTCATCTTTTACTCGCATTTCATATAATTTGTTAGCTGAAGATGCAGGGAAACCAACAGTTTTGAGAGTATATGATGTAGCTGGTAAGCTTATTAGAAATTTGGTGAACGCACCAGGAAGCTCAGGTCGCCACGAAGTTGTATGGGATGCCAAAGATGAAGAGGGAAATCTGGCACGACCCGGTTGTTACTTCTATAGACTTAAAGTAGGCAAGGCAACATTAACCACTAAAGCCATACTCTTGCGTTAACATCTTAAATTCGCAACTTGTTATCTCTGTCTCAAGTCTCTATCTCTTCTTTGCGTCTCTGCGGTTTATAAACCCTTTAAACCCTTAAACTCCTCATCTGCGGTTACATAACTTTGCATAAAACTGCATAAGATTGCATAAAAGTTCATAAAAATTCATATTGAAAAATAATTTTGCATAAAGTATATGTCTTATGAAGATGAAAAAAAATATCTTTTCCTTTGTGTTCTTTGTGCCCTTTGTGGTTAATTATTTATTTTTTGTAATCTGTAATCAAGGAGGTGCCTTATGGCAAAAGTAAAATTAACAGGATTGATTTCTTCTATCACTGGCTCAATGGGAGAAACTACTTTCTCGCCCAGACCAGGAATTATACAGGTCAGAAAAAGAGTGCATAAAATCCATAACCCAAACACCCCTCTACAGCAAAATCTCAGAAAAATATGGTCCCAGTCTATAGCTGATTGGAAATTGATGCCTCTTAAAAAAAGAGTTCTATGGGAACAATTCGCTAAAGAAGTTAATCTATCTAAAAGAAAAATTAGGATGATGAAAACCAAAGGAAATAGAGGTCGGATGACAGGAGCTAATGCTTATTGTGCTATTAACCAACCACTTATCTTGGCGGGTTTCCAGAGAATAAAAATCCCACCTCCTTCCGCTCTACCTCCTCCTCCGACTCCGGAGACATCTCTTCAACAACTTGCTACATTCAATGAGAAAATTAGCTTTAAGGCTTGGCTCCCTTATCCTTACATTACCCCTTGGAACAACGAAGAAATTCCTTGTGTTCTCCAGGCTGGAATAAGTGTTAATTCTGCTGGTCCTCTTGTTTCTATCTATCCGTTCCACAAACTTTCTATTCAACCCACACAAATAGTGATTGAAAGGGTAAAGCTCTATAATAAAAAAGTAGAGGGAAAGTTAAGAATGGTTGAAGCTAATCTTAAGGACCTTACTCATCCTATTATCAGGATAAGGTTAAGGACTATTGCTCAAAACGGAAAATTCTCACTTCCTTCACCCATCTACACCGTAGAAGTCTTTTAACTCCTTGAACCTTTAAACCCTTGAACTCTTAACCCCTTGAACTCTTGAACCTTTAAACTCTTGAACCCTTAAACCCTTAAACCTTTGAACCCTTAAACCTTTGAACCCTTAAACTCCCAAACCTTTAACTTCTCCTCCCTCCCCCTGAAAAATTGCTTGACTTCTTGAAGGAATCATTATATTATAAAAAAGAGGAAATGTAAAAATGGCAAAGAGTCAAACTTTACTGAAGACCCAACGCAATGAAGTTTTCAAGATTCTTCAAGATGCAGGATTAGAGGTCGCTGATTTTTCTTGGGTAGATGTACTAGCCATCAGGAGTAAAGGAGGGACTGTTTCATGTTTAAATTACAAGGAAGGTAGATTGCATTTCAAATTTGATTATGATTTTCTTCAGGATTTTTGGATTTGTGAGTTCTCTCCTGGGGAAGAAGTGCCAGTGGAAAAAGTGCGCAAAATAGATTCATTGGAAGATATGTTTGGCTATGTTTGTATGTGGGCAGAGTCCTTGAAGGAGGAAATTGATGCTCCTGACCTTTGGGGAGAAATTCAGAAATACCAACCGATATTTTCTTTGGCTCCCAGAGAGCAAATTGTGAACGAACCGATTCCAGCATACGAAGCAGAAGAAATTAGCAAAGCTTTGAACAAACTAACGGCAAAGGTTACAAAACATTTCCAATTGTCCCAAGAACAAGGAGAATTAGTACGTTTTAAACTTGATTACTTAAGTGATGCCGTTAAGAGACAAGGAAGGCTTGATTGGGTACATACTTGTATAGGTGTTTTCATCACTATCGCTATGGGATTGGCAATGGCACCTGAACAGGCAAAAGAACTTTGGACATTGTTTAAAGAAGCTATGGGACATTTCGTTCACCTTGTTGCTCCATAAAGCCAACATGGAAATCATAGAGCTTTCCGAATAGCTATCCTACTTGTTTTATTTTCCCGCCATAGAATTGCTCGGAAGCCCCATAGAAGCTTTTTGGGAGATGCAGTTTTTCATGATTTATCTCAAGATCCGTATGGACAGTTTTCCTGAATCTGTGTAAATCTGTGTGCTATATCTTTCTCTATGCTCTCTGTGGTTCAAAGAGAAACTGGAGAATTACAAGGTAGCAGAAGCACCTACAGTCAGCCATCTTCCCGGGAGTTCAACTCCCGGTACCTCTTCATACTTTGTATCCAGCAAGTTTTTTGCCTCAAAGAAGAAAGAGACTTCACTTATCTGAGTAGATAACTTTACTGATGATACCCAATATCCTTGCTCCCCGACCCGAGACTTAAATGTTGTGGTCATATTTGCCAACAGCACCCAGTCCTGGAGAGAAAGCTTGCTACTCCATTTGAAAGCGAGCATATGCTCTGGATAATTCAGTGCATATTTAGAAATATACTTGTTATCAAATTCTGCCTCTGTTTGAATAATTGTATATGGTATTGTAAGATGTCCCCATTTCCCAATCTGCAATCCGATTAGCATTTCCGCACCTTTTATATTTGCTTTCTTTATATTTTTTACTTCCCAGGGTGCGAGTGTATCTAACTTTGGCTTTACCCAGTCTATTAAATTGTCTTCATTCCGTGCAAACAAGGTTACGCTAAAATCAGAATAATCTATTCCAAGTTCACAGGAAAAAGCTTTTTCACTGAGCAAATTTGGGTTACCAATATTCCCTGGGCTTTCATAGTATAGCTCAGTAAATGTGGGAGCTCTGAAAGTTTTGCCACAAGAGCCACGCAACTTAAATCTATCAGAAAAGAGATAGCCGAGAGCTACGGATGGCGAAAAGTTCCATTTATATTGAGAATTATAATCTGCTCGAGCACCAGTGTTCACAAGTAGTTTATGAAAAGATTTTTGATGCTCAATATAAAGAGCTACATTCTGACGATTGTGATACCCCAGTGCTGAAGATTCCACTCCTCCTCTAATCCCGGTGCTTTCTATTCTTTCTTCTCCGAGTTCTCCTCCAAAAGCTACATTCCCTAAAGTTCCCAATGAAGTAAGAACCAAAAGTTCACCTCCATACTTATAATTAGTGTGGTAGTTAGTATAGACATCTGGATTATCTCGTATATATATAAACTTATCATAATGTTCTCTATAATAGATAGTTGGCTCTATCAATAATGTAGGGGCGGTTTGCGAACCGCCCTTACAAATAGATTGCATCTTTATGCTTCCAAATTTTGTGCGAGTTCTTTCCCATGAAGGAGAAGGTGCGTAAAATCCATAAGCTCCAAACTTTTTATCCTGACATCCCAAACTTATATCAATATTGCCTATCTTTGTTTTCGTCCACAAGTTCAAATTATCAAAATCAGTGTCATCCCTGTAGCCATCTGACTTTTGATACCCCATAGATAAGCGAGTGTTGAATTGAGTTAAGTGGGTAGCAACAGTATATGTGCCATAACTACCATAAGAGCCACTCACTCCGGTAGGGGCAGGTTTCAAACCTGCCCCTACTTCTTTAGTTATGATATTTATAACTCCGCCAAAAGCATTTGCACCGTATAGAGACGACCCATGCCCCCTTAATATTTCTATCCGCTCAACATCATTTAACCCTAAAGGTATATTTAGACTATGATGCCCTGTTTGCGGGTCACCTACTTTTACTCCATCAATAAGGATAAGCACTTGCTCAAAACCTGCTCCTCTAATTGATGCGTCTGCTTGAACTCCATAAAGATTTCTTTGACGAATGTCAACGCTAAGCGAATAATTTAGTAATTCAGAAATTGAATGGACAGGAAGTTCCTTGATTTCCTCGCTCGTTATTATAGTAACACTTCTCAATACTTCGAGCAGTTTTGATGATATTCTTGAGCCAATTACTATAACAGGTTCAAGCTTGTATGTAGGAGCAGATTTTATCTGCGACGCTATGAAACTGGTTACAAGCCAAAGTCCAAACATCACTTATTATCAGGGAATATCTTTTCTGGATTCAGTATATTATTAGGGTCAAAGACACGCTTAATTCCTCGCATAAGTTCAATTTGTTGCTTGCCAAGTGCCATTTCAAGATACGGCTTTTTGGAAAGTCCTATGCCGTGCTCACCAGAAATCATTCCTCCCAGAGATAAACCAACCTCAAATAATTCTTTCATAATATTAGGTATCTTTGCTTTCCATTCCTGCTCCGGTGTGTCTTCTCTAAGTATATTTATATGCACATTCCCATCACCGATATGTCCATAACTCACAATCTTCAATCCATATTTGCACTCAACTCGTTTTATTTCGTGAAGGAATTCTGGCATCTTACTTCTCGGCACGACTATATCTTCTCGTTCTACTTCACTTTCTGATTTCAAAGCATCTGAAATGGAATTCCTGACTTCCCATAATCGCTCTTGCTCACGCTCAGTCAGAGCAACAAGAACATCAAGTGCACCGTTCTTTAGAGCAATATCTCCAATCTCATTATATTCGTGCTCAATCTCTTCTTTTCTCTCACCATCAATCTCTATCAACAGGGAACAGGCATACTTGTTTCCTACACTGAATTTAAGTTTACGCTTAAGATACCGCTCAGAAGCTTCAATTGCTTCTCGCTCCATAATCTCTATAGTTGATGGAGACATTTTATGTTGTAAAATCTCTTGTGCAAATTTACCTGCTTTTTCTATATCTTCAAATGGGATAAGTAAATCTACTTTTACTTTTGGCATTGGAAGGAGCTTTAAAATCGCAAGAGTTATAATAGCAAGTGTGCCTTCACTTCCAACAAGCAAGTCAGTCAAATTATATCCTGTTACATTTTTTACAAGCTTGCCACCGCATTTTATAATTTCTCCTGTTGGCAATACTGCCTCTACTCCGAGCACATAATTTTTTGTTGTGCCATATTTTACAGCTCTTGCTCCACCTGCACATTCTGCAATATTTCCTCCAACAGTGGATGTATCCAATGACGCAGGATAAGGTGGATAAAACAGACCGTATTTCTTTGCCTCATCTGCAAGTTGAGCTATTATAACTCCGGGTTCAGCAATTGCCATAAGGTTTTCGGTATCTATTTCTCGTATTTGGTTCATCCGCTCAAATGATATAACTATACTGCCGGGAGACGGAACAGCTCCTCCTGAGAGACAACTCCCACCTCCTCTTGGAGTAACAGGGATAAGTTCTTTATTTGCAAACTTCATTATTTCGCTTGTTTCTTGGGTGGTTTTGGGTTTTACAACTGCCTTCGGGAAAACTCTAAATCCGGAAGTCTCATCGTGGGAATAAGGTTCCAAACTATCGGGTTCGGTTAGGATATTCTCCTTTCCCACAATTTTTTCTAATTCTTTTATCATCGCTTTTTATTATACATAATTGACTTAATTGTCAATAAAAAACGAGGCACGAACAGACACGAACTTTTTTATAGAATTCTTTGTTCGTGTAGTGTTTGTAAATGTTCGTGATAAGTTCGTGTTTATACTTTCATAGTATGTCAAGAAAATGTTGTTGGGGTTATACGGAGGGTGAGGGATTCGAACCCCCAAGGGCTCACACCCGGCGGATTTCAAGTCCGCTGCCTTACCAGTTAGGACTAACCCTCCATTTATTAAATATCAAACATTTAGCAAAGAAGCATTTTTAAGTGATTCAAGCTCTGCTACCAAATTGTTACCATCTTCTCCGACGAAGTTTTTGTCGAGTGAGTTGATTGCATCTTGCAAATGTGATATTGAAAGATGCGAATACCTCACAGTCATAGCTATAGTCTTATGACCTAACAACTGTTGTATGGTTTTCAGATTCCATCCACTCATTGCCAAGTGTGAAGCAAAGGTATGCCTCAAGTCGTGAAATCTGAAGTCTTCTATTCCTGCTCTCTTGACCGCGTTCTTAAACCCATTTCTTATGTTCTTGTAGGGCTCTCCATTCTTTTTTGTGAATACGAAAGCATTATTTGTCTCAATAGTTTTCAAGACAGATAGGGTTGTACTATTTACTGGAATTACTCTGGACTCATTGCTTTTACTATCTATGACAATTATCGTCTTTTCTTTCAAATCAATATTATTCCATTTCAAATTAAGCAGTTCTGATAAGCGCATTCCAGTATTGAGTGCAATCGTCACGATTGGCCTCACATACGGAGAACACTCTTTGATTAACCTGTGTATTTCTTGCTTTTCCAGATACCTTATTCTTCCGGGTGGCTCCTTAAATAGTTTAACCTTCTTTACAGGATTCTCAGCAGTATATTTCCATTCCATAGCTTTAGTAAAAAGATGTTTAAGACATGCTAATTCTCTATTTACTGTTGCGTGCTTTACTTTCCTGGCTCTTTCAATCTTGTATTTTTCTACCTTCTCAGAAGTTATTTGCTGAAGATACATATTCTTAAAATACTCCCGAAGATGTTTAAGACTAAGCTTGTCCCTTCTACATGAACTGGGTCTTTTATTAACTTTTGAGAATTCTAAGTATTTATCCCCGAAAGAAGAGAGTGTGATTTTCCCTGTCGCATGAACACCCAAATGTTCTTCCTTCCCAATCTTGACCTCTATATCTTTTAGGGCAAGCTCTGCTACTCTCCGATGCTTGCTGATAGCTTTCGCATATCGTTTACCCTTGTAATAATAATCAACATACCAAACTTTCCCTCTTTTCCGGATGGTTCCCATAGTAATATTTACTTTACCATAAAAATACTCAGTGTCAAGAAGAATTCAGGGTGTTTTCCTTTTCATTTTGATAGCAAAGGCAACTTTTATAAACCTGCAAGTATTAGAACTATTCATGAAAGCGGTTTTATATGTACGGGTAAGCACGAAGGAACAGGCAAAGAAACATAGTATTGAGGCACAGATAAAAGAATTAAGAGAATATTGTGAGAAAAATAATCTTGAGATATTTAAAATCTATACTGATAACAAAGGAGGAGATTTATTTGAAGAAAGAGAAGGATTGATGCAACTTCTGGATGATAAGGATAATTACGATGTTTTGCTATTCACCGAATATGACAGACTATCAAGAGACCCGGATATAAAAGGATTCGTCAAATTTGAACTTAAGAAAGCAGGAATCAAAATAATTTCAATCAATGAAAAAGAGCAGAAATCAGAGTATGATGAGCTTATGGAGGGAGTTATAAACCTCTTTGCAAGATTTGAGACAAAGCGTAGGCTACGCAGATTAAAGAGAGGGTTCCAGATAGCCATAGATAAGGGTGTTAGATGCCACAGACCGCCATTATCTGAAAAGAATCCCAGTTTACACACTGAGGTCACAGGATTAAAAAAGGCAGGTTTGAGTTATGGGAGTATTGCAAAAATCACAGGACTGAGCAAGGCAGGAGTTTATTATATCATTAACCAAGAAGGAGAGAAAAGCAAAATAATTATTGACAAACCATCTTTTGTAAGGTAATATATCAACGGTAGATTTTATTAACTTTAAAACCAGGAGGTAATATATGAATACATCAAAAACAATGAATAGAGAAGCGATGCTCATCTATCTCAAAAAGAGACTCAAGAGCAACCGCATTGTTGCAGTGGAACTTGGAGATACCATAGTTATTAAACAGGAAACAGAGAGATTCAAAGAATGGGCTGCTCCTATCTGGAAAGAAGCAAGAAAGCAACATTTGACAGCCAAAGATATAAAAGCCATAATTAGAGAAGCGAGGCTGAATGCATAATGTGGTTATAGATACTAATGTCTGGATTTCAGGTATTATTCTCGGTGGGACTGCATCAGAGGTTCTCCAGCATATCCAAGAAAAAGAGTGGAAGATATATATCTCTCCTAAAATTATAGAGGAAATAGACCGTGTGCTTGGATATAAGAAAATTGATAAGATTCTAATAAAGGTAAGGAAGACCAAATTCGAGGTATTAAATCGGATTATCTCCATGTGCACACTCGTGAGACCTAATGTGCGAATAGAAATTATTAAAAAAGATCCTTCGGACAATATATTTCTTGAGTGTGCAAAGAAATGCAAAGCCTCTTGCATTATCTCTGGCGACAGACATTTATTAGCCCTGAAAATTTTTGAAGGTATAGAGATTTTATCTCCTTCCAAATTTTTACAAAAGTTTTTATAAAAACAGCTATCTATCTCCACAACTTTCACTGAACTCTCCGATTTTTTATGCTAATTTGCATCATTCGTGGTTTTCAAGAAATAATTCTCGTTCAGAAAGGTTTACCTATCTTAACGGCTCAAAACGATAAACTTAAGTAGTACCTCAGTTATACATAGTATAGACAGAATATGAGGTGAACAAAATGGTCAAATTACAGGAATCCAAAGGACGTTTTTTTATATGCCTGCCAAGAGAGCTGGTCCAAAAAAAGAAATGGGAAAAGGGGCAAACTTTGATTTGCTCATTCAATGAAAGAGGAAATATTGAGATTTGTGACTTAAAGTAGAAAGTGGTGATTTGGGTGGTGAAATAGGTGGTGATTTGGGTGGTGAACCGATATCCCCACTTTTAGATTTGTAATCCCTTGTCTATTAAGCATCTACGAAAATCACCGAACCCCGAATATAATATAAAATAACTGTTAAAAAGGTATATCTTGAATGAGAGAGAAATTTATTTATGTTTAGCATTGAATAACCCAAGAGAAAATATTATAAGCACAGAAATCGTAAGCAAAAATGTAAGTTGAGAATTCTGGAAAAGCGTACAAAAGTGGCTAATCCGCGAAGCTGTAATGGCGTATTTTAGAAAGCTTGTAAGAAGTTTAACAGGAAAGTGGAATTAAGGGAATGGAGATAGAAAAGCATGGGATTGTTAAAGAATGTGAGGATGTAAGTTAGAAGAAGTTATGAGTAGGAGATAAGGAGAGATATCAAATAAAGAATAAGAGATGAGTAGAAGATAAAGAAAGATATCAAATAAAGAATGAGAGTAAAGTAAGGATGTAGAAGCTTGCAACAATCACATTTTGCTTTATTTACTATTTCTGATTCAGTTGATTTCATTTGTGCCTTTTTATACCGCCCCTTCGCTTCGCTACGGGGCGGATAGAGGCAAACATCCTATTCATCATATTTCTTTGCATTTATTTTTCAGATATTGATTTATTTACTACTTTAAGACAGTTGATTTTATTTATGGTTTTTCTATGCCAACCCTCCGCTCCGCTACGGGTTGGCTTGAGTCAAATATAGTGCTTTATTCGCCATATTTTTTTGCATTTATTATTTCAATTTTTTCATTCTTATCAAACCCTTTATCAATAAATTGCTTTTTAATACTTGATTCTGCTTTTTGATTTGTTGGGACACAGATTATTTTATGTGCTCCCGCTTTTAATGATTTAACTATATTAGCAAGGGCATCAGATTTACCTGTCTCTATTTCTACAGCAATATTTTGACCGCCTTTTTCTACCCAAATATCTATTGTTTTTCCTTCACCTATGGGCTTTTCTTTAATAACTTTATAGCCTTTATCCAGATAATATTTTCCTATCTTCCATTTCCAGAATTCATGCTCAAGACCGCCTGTTCTATCAGCTACTTTTATTTTATGACCAAATGACCTGATAAGGTCTATTCCCTTATCTGTAAGTTTTAATAAAGTTACTTTACCAGAAGCTGTGGGTATCACTTGAGTTTGTATAAATCCTTTGGTAATCAAGTTCTCTTTTAAGTCATTTCCACTCCTCCGGTTAATATTGAGCCTGACATATCTTTTAACCACTCCAGAGAGTGTGTGCTCACAGATATCAATCAAAAAAGCTTTCTCAAGCTCAGACACTGATTTACCTCTTTCTGAAACCTCTGTAATCTCTGCTGGTTTCTTGTTTTCTTCTATTTCCTCTGGTAAATCTCTGAAATAACTTTGAATCTGCATCCGCTTTTTTATTATGTTGTCAGTTATGACTCCCTTTTTGATTAGGAACAGTGGGAATTTGACAAGGAAAGGGGAAGGAGCTCTGCCCTGGAGCTTAACTATGGCAGTGCCAATAGGAAGCTTACCAAGAAAATCTCTCTCTTGGGGGGAAGAAATCAACATACAATCAGAAATTGTACGAACGTCCGAACGGTGTTTTAGGTTAAAGGCGATGGTGCAATAAGTATTACCTAAAGCTGGAACTGAAATTAACGATGGGTGCTGGTCAATTAAGGTTATGGCTTCGCCAAGCTCTCTAATCTCTCTTAAAATGGTATCTGTGACGCTTTCGCTTCCAGCTAATTCCTGCTTCTTCTTTAACAAAATATGATGTGCTTCCTCTATTATAATAGCATGCTTAAACACTTCACGCTTACCTTCAGCAAGCCTGTAATGGTGAATCCAGAGCAATAAAGACTCTATAAAAAATACCTTATCATCATTGACAAGTCCATCTAATTCAAGAATCACATTCTTATCTAATAATTCTTTAATGTCTATCTGCCTCTGGCTACTTGTAACTCTTCCCATCTCTCCAAAACAAAGACTTCCAAGTGCTCTCAAGGTAGAGTCCATCCATAATGATTTCCTGCCTTTTACATGCTGTTGTGATAAGGACTCCATTACATCCTTTAAAGTCGGATACTTCTTAACACTCCCATCATAAACTCCAAAATCCCTGTATGCCTTATCAATAGCTACTTGTAATAAGTGCATTACACCTTCTCCTAAAAAATAAGCGTGGGCAATGATTTCTATCAGCTTCTTTAACCATATCTCCGGAGGAGTTCCTTTTGGTGGAATAAGTGGATTGAAGCGAAAGGGACAGATATTTCTACCTACTGTAAAGACAAGGATATTCTCTGCCTGGGGTAGAGAAATTAAGTCTCTATAATTCCGCTTCCAATCAAAGATTAAAAAAGGTTTCTTGTGTTTCAATAGATTCTGAAGGATTATATATCCCGCATTGGTCTTACCACTTCCTGAAATTCCAAATATTCCTGTGTGCATTATGTTCTCATTCTCTCTCAAGCCAAAAGTCCATAATTCCTTGTCATTATAACACACCTTGCCAAGAGGATATTCACCTTCACACAATTCCTTCTCTGGTGGAGGTAGTAACAGCCTATCCTTGCCAGGCTGGTCTTTAAGCTTCTTCTCAGCCATTATCTCTATAGCTGCCTCTATCTCTCTCTTGCCCTGCGTGTCTTCTGTCAGATACGCATACCACAAGGCATCGATTTTCCGCCCCATCACAGGTCGGAGCTTCCTACACAGTTCTTCAACTCGTGTAATTGTCATTTTCAGCTAAACCATATTTCATAAGCTTCTCCCTCCACAGGAAAGAATTCTGTTCTTTTAATAAGTACATTAAGTCTTTTCTTAAAAATACAAGGTCCTTCCAGCAGGAGACTTCTTCGGTTCCTTTTGAAGCTTCAAGATAGTCTACCTCTTTAATCAGTGGCAAAGAGTCTCTGTTTATAGGTATAGTGCCGCTTCTTGAAAAATCAAGATACAGCAAGCGAGTGTCAACTTCACAAATTTTGTCATCTATTTTCTTTAGACTTTGCTCCTTTAACTTTCTTCTGGCTTGTATTTGGGTAGTAATATCATTTATGCAGGCTTCAAGACTTTCCAGCTTATGTGCAAACATTCCATCAAAAATATCATTGCCTCCATACTGGTTGTTTTCACCAATGTAGGAATATTGCTTCTGGCTTAAAAATAAATCTACATAAGGCTTGTTATTCTTGAAATAATAACACTTTACCATATCTTCTTCTACTGATTGAGGGTTGTATCTATCATCCATTTTCTTCACTATAAGGTAGTATAAGAAGCTCATTTATAAAGTTTTCTGTGATAGAGTATATAATTACTATATGCTTCCCTTCATTTGTCTTAGCCTTCTACCTCCTATTTGCTCTTGTTTTCACAGGCTTTCCATACAGTTTCAGCCCAAAAATTATCCGAAGGATCCGTATGGACAGGTTTCATGATAAAACATGCCAATCATTGTAGGTTTTTCACTAACTGACGGATATTTTTCTATAAATCCACTTTCGCTTTGTTTCCAAGACAAAATTCTCCGAGCCGAGGTTGTATTCCTTACATTATACGCACCTCAAAATTTTTGAGTTATCGGAGCTACGACCTTCCAACTTAAACTTTTTGCTAATTGAGATGATGAGCCTTCGGCTCTTAATCAATTAGCCGCATAGAATACAGATAGAGGCTAAAAAGTATAAGAGAAGGTCTTGCCTGTATCCGAATATCAAAAATTTTTAAGAGGTGCATAAAATGGAACACAACCCTTCGGCTTTTAAGAAGTT
>JAUWHX010000038.1 GCA_030605695.1 bacterium
TTTCTTGTCCACAGGATTCTTCGAATAGTTTCGGAGTTCTCAATCGTAAGACGACAGAAGTAAACTCCGGCTGGAATATTCTTTGTATCCCATTCTATTTTCTTAATCCCGGTGTTCTCAACTCTATCAACTATCTTTGCAACTTCTCTGCCGGCAATATCACGGACAACAAGTTTCACATTTGCTTTCTCTGGCACAAAGTAAGATATACCGACTTTATCTCTAAATGGATTAGGAGAGAGTTTAAATGTTGCCGACATAGATTCCTTCTTTTCGGCTATACCCTGGCTATTGATAAAGAGTGATACAGGAACCCTATTTTCTGTTTTTCCAGAATTAGATGTCACGACAATCTCATCCTGATGAAGAACATCTTTTTGGAGTCCTGAAGTATCTACAGCTATCTCTATACCAGCAGAGTCACTCCCATATACATTGAAGTTTTTTGGGGATATAGACGAAATCCAACCGGAACCTCCGCTTGCATTTACATTACTCACTGTAAGCTTTCCGGCTCCCACATTCTTGACCCATATTGTTGCATACTCACCTTCATATGTCACAATAGCCCTTATTAAGAAGTCAGCCGAGTGCTGATCCCAACTGCTTCCATTTGCACTATGATAGCTTCTACTTCCTCCAGTCCCATCACTCATAAAGTAGGAACTATTCTCATCAGTTTCTGCATAATAAGTTAACCAAAAGTCATTGTCATCAGAGTAAGGGGTAGAAAGATTTTGACGATACCAGATGACCGAGGTACCGGTTTGAGTGGTGTAAGGAACTTCCTCTATCGTTGTGCCTGGATTCCCACTTGCATCATCTCTAACAATAAGTCTGTCGTTTTTAGCTTGTGTCTTCGTCATTCTCCCAACAAGTCCTGCTATAACATTACATTGTCGAGGAGGTGTAAATCTCACACCAAAATAATTCCGACCATACCAATCCTCCAAGCCCTCTCCTGGATCGTCATATTGAAGGGTATCTTCACTTTCAGAAGATTCGTTAGTATTTTTAATTTGTGAAGGTTTCAAGATATGTTCTCCTCTATGAAGAATAGACTCCAGATTCGCAGACGGAGAAAATACTCCTTTCACTCCAAAAACAAAGTTAAGAGAATCGGTTGTCCATATTATTGGAGTTCCAGTATCAGACTTTACTACTACCCAAGCTATTACAACAGGCCTCTCGCTGATCGCCACATAAGGCTGATTGCCCGTTCCCCAGGAATTTTTATATAGCCACTTGCCAGAAGAGGTCCATCCGTATAAACACATTGCATGAACCAAACTTATTACACCGGCGTTCACGGGTCCTTCCATTATCTTGGTTTTGCAATCTAAATCTGAGGGGTTGCGTATATAGTTCCAATCTATAGCTTTCACCACTCTTGACTCCCAATCATTGCATCTGTCACTACATGGTGCTCCACTGGTTCTATCGCGTGCCTTATATGGGTAACAAGCTTCATCCGGGATACCCATGTTTGCCACGAGTTCTGCCGCCGGTTCTAAAGCTCCTCCACCGCATCCATCATTCTCTGTACAACAAGATACTAAAAATTGTTCTGAAAAATCAGGATTAGACAAATCATTAGGCAGATTGTTAGCGATTTTGTAACGTGCCTCAAGCGCACCAATTGTTCCAAATGCCCAACAAGCCCCACAATGCTGGGGACTGTGCTGATTTTTAACACTTGTCATCCAGTCGTGCCCATCTACATCACGCCAGCTCCACTCAGCAGGTGGTGGTGTTTTTGGTTTCGGTAGTTTTCCACTCATATCATGAGCTTTCCACTCCGGATGCTGGGCAATCTCTTCATCCGTTAACATCCTCCAACCCCCGGGAAATGTTTCGGGTAGAGTCTTTAAACTTTGAGCAGCTTGTGCCCACTCCAGCGAGCAAATTACTGCTATCACTGCCAAACCTAACTTTTTCATAATACCACCTTCTTTAAAATAAATACCTAAAATCGTCAACTATGTAATCGTTATTCGTATAATCGTCTCATACGAGTCTGCAACCCGATTAACTATTTCCGTTTAGCGAATAACGGTTTTAGGCATTTTTTATTTCAACAAAATTACTTTCTTAACCAAGGGCAGACATATTGGTCTGCCACTACAATCACATGCCTTGAGTCTCACGAAGAATACTCCTGCTGGAACTTTTCTTGCATCCCAGGTTATTTCGTTAATCGGAAATCGCGAATCGTTAATCGGAAAAGAACGAACTAACCTACCTGTTATGTCGTATATATCAATTGTGACCTTAGATGCTTTGGGTAAGGAAAAAGTGATAGTGCCAGTATTTAGCATAAGACTGGGTGTTACATTAAGAGTTACATCTCCTTGTGTTACTTTTGTATCCTTATCCTCCAATCCTCCATGGACATATACATTTCTGGCAGCATCAGAGTGTTCTTCTATCTCAGTTTTTGATTTCCCGCCAACAATTGCAAATGCTACGACTTGACTATCACCTGGAGCAATATCAAATGGTCCGGCTGATACCATTGCGCTGTAGTCACTGGTAGTCTGAGAACTGTAATGGTGTATTCTCTTCATGAATTTGTATTGGTTCTCATCTGTCATACCGTCATTTGCTTGCATAAAGGTCGTGTATTTGATTGTGCTTGCATTGGCAAATTTATCAAGTGGGTCAAGGAGCGTAATTCCAGCATATAGACTTATATATCCATCACTAACCCATGCGAGATACTTGGGCTCGTTGATGTCAGCGTTGTTGCGTGGAGCATCAGCAACCTCAAAGTCTGCGAAGATTGCAGAATAGAGATCAGTAAGTGTTGAGCTACCCTTATTTGTGTAGCAAAAGCTAATTATAACAAAGTCATCATAATTAGGGCTATTGAATGCCCATGCCTCTTGTCGACAGGTAACATTTTTTGCCCCCGAGATACCTGAATCATCATAGTAACCAACAATCATAGTATCGCCTTTTGTTGGAGGTGAGACCCATTGGAGCTTGCCATCGGGTGTTGTATTCCAGTCGTGGTCTGTACCGCTCCTAATATACCAGTTATCAACCAGATAGGAACTCGAGTTGCCAAATGCCATAGTTGCATGATAAAGGGTATTATCTTCATCTGCAGGATATATAAATCCATTCCCTTTTCCCCACGGCTTATCAATAAATCCGATAGAAGCAACATCGGTAACAGTCAATGATGCGTTATTTGTTTTTACATCTGCATAATCCAGTCTCATTTCTCCAATCCATATTTCACAATAGCGTTTCCATGAATATGCTCCACTATTTGACTGAATGGAGAGTGTAGCTAACACAGATCCTTCAGGTGCACTCGCAGAGCATGTTACCTTAAATGGGTCAGATGTATTGTTTCCAGTACTATGGCTGGGAATATTCCCATAATTTGCAGAACCATCTGTAACCGTAATATTCGTGCCTTCTACACTCAGAGTGACACTTGTTCCGCTTGCATCCATAGCACCTGTATTTTCAAGAGTTATTATGATGTCTCCACTCTCACCCGGATCGAGTCTGCCGTTCCCATTGTCATCGTTTAGGACTCTGCGTTGCCCAACAGCAATAAATGGAGCATTAAGTACTTCTGGCATACACCAGGTTGGTTGTTCAATATTAAAGGTATAAAACCAGGGCTGAATTGAGCCCCAAGAATTTTTACACAGCCATCCCCCGGAAGAATTCCATCCACAACAAACAACTCCATGAGAACCTAAGTTTTTTCCCATAATAGGCTCGTAAATTCCGCCTTTGTAATAGAAAAAATCCTCTTTCATATCTACTCCGACAGATATGGGACCCTCCATTATTTCGTTTTTCACAATCGGGTCATCTGCCGCGAAGAATCTCCAATCTGTGACTTTCACTACTCTTGACTCCCAATCACCGCATCTGTTGTTGCAATCTCCTGAGTTTCCAGTACTGCCTGAAGTATATGGAAAACAAGCTTCATCTGGGACTCCATCTCTCCTTACATCAACGAATGCTGCATCACACCCCCCCCAACATCCATAACCAAAACTGTTACAGGATACGATAAATTGCTCTGAAAGATTAGGACTCTCATCTGGTGTATTGTTGAAGATTTTTATCCGTGATTCCATCATCCCCAGCATTCCAAAAGACCAACAAGCCCCACAACCTCCTTGAGTCTTAACAGATGTCATCCAGTTTTTCCCATTAACACTTCGCCAGTCCCAGGATGAAGGAGGCATTTCCTTTCGCAATCTTCGCATTCGTGCAGCAGGGCTCTCTCTCATTTCCCTCTTGTCAATGGAGATTGGCATGCGACCACAGAGTTTTCGTTTTTCTTCAAGAGGAAGATTGGAGAGCTCAGTTTCACCAGCAATCCAGGGGTTACCCCTTCTATGGAGCTCTTTCTGAAGAGCTTTCAGGAATACATCATCAGCATATAACCCTTTTGCGGTATATACGCACATCAGCGATGCCATCACCGCTATTCCAAACAAACATAACTTCTTCATAATAATTCACTTCCTATTATCAAAACAGTTCAATTTTTAGAGTCATCAATTAAAAAACTGAGGTTTTCCTTATGTAAATGTAACTATTTAACTGTCCGAAACAAAAAGCGATTACTTCAACAAAATTATTTTCTTAATTAGAGTTTTGTTTGCTGACTTGAGTCTTACAAAGAATACTCCTGGTCGCAGACTCCTTTGGAGTGACTTATCCTTTATATTCCATTTCAATGTATGAGTTCCTGCTTTAAAGAGGGATGCACTATAGCGTGTCCCTACAAGGTTCTGGCAAAGTCTTCCGGCTATGTCGTATATATCAATCGTGACCTTAGATGCTTTAGATAGGGAAAAAGTAATAGTGGCGGTATTTAACATAAGATTTGGGGTTACATCAAGAGTTACATCTCTTGGTGTAATATCTTTCGCATCCTCATCCTCCAGCACTCCCTGGACATATGCACCTCTGGCAGCATCAGCATGTGTCTCTATTTCGGTCTTTGATTTTCCACCAACTATTGCAAATGCTGCGATTTGGGTAGCACCTGCAGCAATGTCAAACTTTCCTGTTGATACCATTATACCGTAGTCACTGCTCGCTTGAGAACCAAAATGGTGCGTCTTATTCATGAACTTATACTGGTCATCGTCTGACATTCCGTTATTTGGATGCACATAAGTAGCATTATTGATTGTGCTTGTATTAGCAAGCTTGTCAGGGTCAAGGAGTGTAATTCCCACATATACACTTCCACTGGACATATAAGATAAATACTTGGTCTCGTTGATGTCAGCATTATCAGATCCACCACTACTGCTAATATCAAAGTCCGCGAAGACTGCGGAATAGAGGTCAGTAAGTGCTGAACTACCATTGTTTGTGTAAGTAAACTTCAGTATTACAAAGTCATCATAACTCGGGTTATCTCTGAATGCATATGCCTCTTGCCGGCATACAACATTTTTTGCTCCTGAGATGCCTGAATCGTCATAATAACAAACACTCATAGTATCACCTCTTGCTGGAGGTGAGACCCATCTCATCCTGCCATCCGGTGAAGTGGTCGTCTTCCAGTCATTATCTTGCTCTCCGGAGACATACCAGTTATCAACGAGGTAAGAACTTGAATTACCAAATGCCATGCTTGCATAATAGAGGGTATTACTTCCATTTGCAGGATATATGAATCCGCTTCCATTTCCACCTGGCTTATCGCATCCAATAGAAGCGACATCTGTAACTGTCAATGTCGCATTGCTCGCCACTATATCTGCGTAATCGAATCTTTCTATTCCTATTGGTATCGCAAGACTGACATCTTGGGAATAATCGCCACCTGCTGTGATATGCAATTTAAATTCCACTGTATGCTCAGTAGCAGAAGATTTTGCTGTTGCTTTAAATGGAATATCTGTATTGTCTGCTGAATCACCATCAGGTATTGAACCGAAGTTGTATGTGTCATCAGAGATAGTCACATCAGTATCAGTTGTTGAGAGTTTGCCAACCACATTTGTAAAAGTTTGTCCCGTACTTTTAAGAGTGGTAATAATATCAATTGACTCCCCAGGGTCCCATACACCGTCATTTGGCTCATTAAATCGGTAGTCCACACCTACTCCCCCTAACACAAACCAAACTAAAAATAGAGGAGCCCCAATCAATTGAAACTGATTCTCCCCTGTGCCCCAAGAATTTTTAATTCGCCAAGCACCGCCTGAACTCCATCCGCAAGCACAAAGTCCATGGTAAAATAACTTCTCTCCCATAACAGGCTTATAAACTCCTCCTTTATAATAAAAAAAGTCCTCTTTAAATTCTCCAACCGCGCCAGTAGGTCCTTCCATTATTGCGTCCTTGTATTCTTCAACCTTATCTGTCCAACTCCAACTTATTGGTTTCACCACCCTTGACTGCCAATCAGAACATCTGTTTTCACATGGTGCTCCACTGCTTGCATCACGTCCCACATATGGGAAACAAGCTTCATCTGGAATTCCTATATCTACTGCGAAATCGGCTGAAGCAGCCAGATTTCCCCCATTGCATCCCATATTGCCTGGGTCACATGATACCAGAGTTTGTTCTGAAAGGTCTGGATTATATCTATCATCTGGAAGATTATTAACGATTTTTAGACGAGCCTCAAGGCCGCCAACTGTTCCAAAAGCGTAGCAAGACCCACAAGCGTGGGGACTATCCTGGTTTTTAGGTTGCGTCATCCAGTCGTGCCCATCTACATCTCGCCAGTCCAATGATGGAGGTGGTGGATTTTTCCTTGGCACTTTCCCAGTCATATTGTGAGCTTTCCACACCGGGTCATTAGCAAGTTCTTCAGGTGTCGGAACTATACAACCACACAACTTCTGTTTTTCTTCCCACGAGAGATGAGAGACAGAAGTTGAGCCAGCAATCCACGGATTTCCAAGTTTCGCAAGTGTATCTTGGAGTGCCTTGAGGAAAGATTCATCAGCTTCCGCACTACCTACATATCCGAGCGATATTATCGCTCCTATTACTACAAACAACCACCTTTTCATAACACACCCCCATTTATAGTATATACCTCTAAATCTCTAATTTGTCAAGTTCTTTTTTGAAAATCACTTAATTTTTCTTGACATAGAGAGGTGTATCTGGCATATATTCCAAATAATGAAGTTTAAGTTTTTATTAGCATTAGCTCTTTTTGTTCACGGAATCCTATGGATTGGGTGTGTAAAAGCACCCGGGCCTGTGTTAAGCATAGACCGTGCGATGCTAAAAGAAGTTAGAAATATAAGTGTAGAGCAGGTTGTAATCGCTACTTCTCAAAAAGAAATAACTCCTCTTGTAGAACGGTCTCTTGAAGCTGAACTTAAGCAACTAAAGAATTACAAGATTGCAGAAGGAGAAGGGGATGCGAGTATTAGTTGTGTGATTACAGAATATATTCCTCTCAAATCGGAATTAGTGAAAAGCGGAAAAGATGTAGATTATAAAATGTCAGATTATACAGAAACGAAAGAGGAGATGAAAAAGGGGCACGGAGGTTTATGGGGAGCTCTGGTAGATTTCCTCATCCCGAGCCATAGAGTTAAAGGAGGGGAGGAATACAAATACACAACAATTATCCAAAGTCCAGTGATTGGCATAGAGCTGACGATAAGTAAAGATGGGAATATAATTTATAAAGGAAGTAAATTTATATCAGAAGAGAGTAGAATACCGGATTGTTATAGTGCAACATATGGAGGTATTCTTCCAAAGGAAAGAATGAATTCAATAGATTTCATTGTGGGACTTGCAATAAAAGAGTTGTTGAGTCCATTGAGTTATTGAGTTATGATGATAATACTTGTGCTGTTTATAGGTATATCCGGTCAACCTGAGTATAAAAGTCTTGCGACAGCGAGACTGCTTTCTACTGTATGTCCTGGGGCAGGGCAATTTTATGTGCATAATTACTGGAAAGGTGCTTTAACCCTTGGAATTGAGGGAGTGTTGATAGGGACAACCGTTTTTTCATTTAGTAAAATAGCTAATGCTCCAGATGCTGAGGAAGCAGTAGAAGGAGAGATGTCAAAAGAGGATTATAAAATACTTGCCTGGACCTGTGGAGTGAGTGCCTTAGGATATTATATATTTCAGATTTGGAGATTAAATGATGATGTGGTGGTTTATAATTACAAGAAGCGATTCCTTGAACCAACCTCATTAAGACTTAATTTTAATTCCACGAGTTGTGGCCTTCTTTTAGTTCACAATTTTTAAGGCGGAGATTATAGAAACCACAGAGGTCACAGAGAAATGGTTCCCAAAAGCAATTTAAAATTATCAATTAACAATGCAAAGCTTTCAATTTACAAAAATCATTTCAAATTGTTAGTTGCTAATTTTGTATTTTACATTGTTTCTCTTCTCTGTGTTCTCTGTGGTTTAAGAAACTTTCTTATTTTTTAATTGACTTTTGCGAAGGGGGAGATAGATTGGGAATATGGGTTTTGGGGAAGAAATTAAATCCTATAAGATTAAGATAGATGCTTTGCTTCGGGAATATCTTCTTGCAGAAAGGGAACGCGCGAGGTCAGTAAGTTCGGCAAATGAGAAGATATTTGATTTTGTGGTTGATTTTTGTGGACGAGGTGGCAAGCGAATTCGTCCTATTTTACTTGCAAAAGGATATGAGGCAGTGGGAGGGAAAGATGCAGATGAAATCATAAGAGCGAGCATCTCCATAGAGTTAGTCGAAGCATATCTTTTAATACACGATGATATAATAGATGAGGACTCAATAAGACGAGGGGGTCCATCATTTCATCGTATGGCAGGAAAGTGGAGGAATGAGCATTTCGGAGTATCAGCAGCAATAATTGCTGGGGATATGTTGGGAGGATTAGCTACTCAGATTATTATGGAAACATCTTTTCCTGCTGAACTTAAGTTGAGAGCAATCCGTGAGCTTATTTCTGCTGAGATTGAGTGTTTTCATGGGGAATTATATGATGTAGTTCTTGAGGATGAAGATGAGGTAACAGAAGAAGACTTTTTTAAAATGGTGGACTTGAAGACTGTCAGCTATACTACCATCGCTCCTCTTGTAATGGGAGCAATTTTAGGTAAAGGTAGTAGCAAGCAAATTGAGGTATTCCGAGAATACGGGAAACTTTTGGGAAGAGCATTTCAAGTAATAGATGATATACTTGGGACATTTGGTGAGGAAGAGAGAACTGGGAAACCAGTAGGTTCGGATATTAGGCAAGGCAAGAAAACATTGCTTCTTTTATATGCTATGGAGAATTTACAGCTCACAGAATCCTGCGAAGAAGTTGAATTTTTGCAACACTGTATAGGTAACAAAGACTTGAAGCACGACGAGCTCAAGCGGGTAAGGAAGATATTTAAAAATTGTGGAGCTCTTGAGTATTCAAGGAATTTGGCTATCGAGTATGTAAAGAAGGCAAAACTTGTGCTTGATTCCAGTGATTTTAAGGCAGAAACCAAAGAATTCTTAAACTATCTTGCAAATTTTATAATCGAGAGAAAACTTTAGAGCCCAGGTCAGAAACAGCACTAATTTTACTAAGTTTATTTTGGATTGAATCGGTGGGTCTGAGGCAAGAGTCAAAGAATGAGATTACTCGGTGTTCGTATTCATCTCTTGCAATATCATAGGCACCGCAGTGTTGAGCTCCTTCCACTATCCATAGTTCTTTAGGTTCTTTTGCCTGTTCAAATAATGCATATGCATCCTTAGGTCTAACCGTTCTGTCAAGTTCTCCGTGAATGATAAATACCGGACGAGGAGATATTTGTGGCATAATCTCTGATAAGTTTAACCTATAAGGATTAAACCCGAGTCGCAATCCTGCTGTCCAAATAGCAGGTGGAATAAGCGGGTATTTCGGTGCTTTAAAGTTACTCCTCGCAAATGATACCACTGCCGACGAAAAGCTTAAATACGCTCCATCAGATACTACTGCTTCAAGCTCTTTGTTTTTTGCCTGAGTGAGTAGTGCAATTGTTCCTCCCATCGATAGACCGAGTGCACCGATTGGGGTAAATTTCCGTTCTGAAAGCCAGGAAATAGCGGATTCAAGGTCTTTATATTCATGATGACCGAGAGAACAATACTTTCCTTCACTCCTACCATGTCCTCGAAAGTCCAGCATAAGAACATTGTAGCCAGCTGGTTGTAAGAACCGTGTTATATCCATACGGTCGGCTTTATCAGCATTAAAGCCGTGACAAACTATGATAGTAGGAGCAGGATTAAAATCTGCTGGCATGAACCAGGCATCGAGTATTAGCGAATCTTCGGTCATAAGTTTTAGTGGTTTATAGTTTAATCCAAAGTCAGCAGGAGTATACGATGAGATGAATCTTGGGGGTCGGATAATGAGCTGAGAAGACTTGAAGCAATAAGCACCAATGAGAACGAGAAATAAAATAATCAATTTATAAGGAAGTGCCATTTAGAAATAAAATACGTGGGTCGTGCTCGTGATTCGTGCTCGGGCATACTTTGTGGACATGGCTAACGGACACAGAACAGGCTTTTTAAATTTGAGTTTCATTATCTCCTTGATTTAGTTGGAGACCGTTTTTCCCATTCAATAATCAGAGAAGAAAGGATGTAGATAGATGAATAGGTGCCGACAATTACACCAATGAGTAAGGCAAATGCAAAATCGTGAATAACTCTGCCTCCAAAGAGAAAAAGGATAACCAGAACAAAGAAAGTAGTAAGAGAAGTAAGAATTGTTCTTGAAAGATTCTGATTTATCGATGTATTAATGACTTCCGGGAGGACTCTTTTCCTGAGGCCTCGCAAGTTTTCTCTGACACGGTCGGAGATAACTATAGAGTCGTTTATAGAGTAACCGATAATAGCAAGGAGAGCAGCTACAATTAAGACAGTGAACTCTTTGTTCATAATGGACAGAATACTCACGACCACCAATACATCATGAATGATAGCAATAATGGCACATATACCCCATCTGAAAGTAAAACGGACAGATATATAAATTAGCATAACAAGCATACCGAGAGCAATGACAAGGAAAGCTTTTTTCCTGAATCCTTCAGATATAGAGGGACCTACGAGTTCTTCTCTTTCTACTGTTGGAGGAGGAGTAAATAAATTAGCTATTTTGATGCCTACCCCCTCTTCAGGCATTGTTTTTATTAAATACCTATTGGTGCCTCGCTCTTCTTGAATAACAGCATCTTGGAGTCCTATATGGGAAAGTTTTTCTCTAATCTCAGCAGTTTTGATAGGGTTATCAAAACGGAGCTCTACAAGAGAGCCGCCTGTGAAGTCTATTCCATATCTGAGTCCTCGGTGGGCGACGAGAGAGACTATACCAGCAAGAATGACAACGGCTGATAGTATAAAAGCAGGCTTTCTTCTGCCAATGAAATCATATTGTGGGTTTTTAAAAATTTGTATCATATATATAGTTTTTTTACACCTTTCATAACAACATAATCAAGCACAAGTTTTGTCATAACTATAGCAGTAAAGAGATTAGCAGCAATTCCAATCATAAGTGTAACTGCGAATCCTTTTATAGGTCCTGTTCCAAAGTAATAAAGGATTGCACCGGAGAGGAAAGTAGTAACATTCGCATCGAGAATGGTTCTAAATGCTCTTGAGTAGCCCGCATCAATTGCCGAGCGTGTTGTTTTGCCTGTGCGAAGTTCTTCCCGTATCCGTTCAAAAATTAGTATGTTGGCATCCACTGCGGTTCCAAGCACAAGGACGATACCGGCAAGTCCCGGGAGTGTAAGAGTAGCTTTCAATCCAGACAAGACGGCGAGCAAGAAGAAGATGTTAAAGAAAAGAGCGAAATTAGCGAGCACTCCACACATTCTATAGTATATTATCATAAAAAGAAGAACCAGAATAGCGCCAAAATATACAGACCTCACACCTGCTCTTATAGAATCGGCGCCAAGCGAGGGCCCGATTGAATGTTCTTCCACAATATGAACTGGTGCAGGCAAAGCACCAGCGCGTATGATTAGAGCCAAATCTTTTGCTTCTTTAAAAGGCGTGGTTCCCATCTCAATCATAGACCTGCCACCAGCAATTCTCTCTATTACTACTGGGGCAGATTTCACTACACCATCCATAACGATAGCAATTCGTCGTCCAACATTTGCACCGGTTATATGTGCCCAATCTCTTCTCGCTTTTGGAGTCATTGTAAGGTCAACTCTTGCACCAACAGGATTTTTGGGAGTCCCGATTCCAGCTCGTGCATCAACAATTGCATCTCCTTTAAGGCACGTTTTCTTCTTTACAAGTAACGGCTCAAGATATTCTTCTACACCTTCAAGCCCGCCTGAAGAAGTTTCATCCCATAAGAGCTCATCATCCGAAGGAATAATCTGAGCGACTCCCGGCATCCGTAGATATTCATTAAAAAGAGCGGTATCCCTTTCTGCTACTTTTCCATTGTAAAACAGAGCAAAGATTGGATGCTCAAAGACTTCCAAACTATCTTCGGTTTCAAGTTCTTTCTCATACACAAGCTCGTCTATTTTGGTTAATACTTTTTCGGCAATCTTCTCTTTCTCTACAAGCCGAAACTCCAGTTGTGCGGTTTTTCCAATAAGTTCAAGAGCACGGGCTCTATCCACTACCCCTGGAAGCTGAATAGCTATGCGGTTTCCACCTTGCTTGGCTATTGATGGTTCCGAGACTCCAAATTGGTCAATCCGATTGCGTAATATTTCAAGCGCTCGGTCAGTTGCTCCTTGACGCTCCTTCTCTGTAAGCTTCGACATATCTACCTGAAGAACAAGGTGCATTCCACCTTGCAGGTCAAGTCCAAGCTTTATCGCCTTGTCTTTGAGCTTTTTTAATTCGGAGGGAGGAAGTTCTTCTGATTTTTGAGGAGTAAGTTTTGTATATCTCCAGGTATAAGAGAGTTGCCACCCTGCTAAAATTATGGCGAGCAGGATAATTACGGCTTTTATTCTCATTTCTAATTTCATACCGAAGGATTATATCTTCTGCCATTATCTTGTCAACTTTTTTATTTGGAATTACCTCAAAATTTCATTCAAGTCAGTATGAGAGATGCGGAGGTCAGTATCTGAAATAGGGATGTCAGTATCTAAAATAGGGATGTCAGTATCTGAAATGGGGATGTCAGTATCTGAAATAGGGATATCAGTATCTGAAATGGGGATATCAGTATTTAAGATGGGGATGTCAGTAGAAGAGATAGGGATGTCAGTAGAAGAGATAGGGATGTCAGTAGGAAGGTAGGGGGATTCCCCCTACTTTACTGGGGGAAGCGGTATAAATTCTGTAGGAGCAGATTCTATCTGCGAAGAGAGAATCGCAACTGAAAGTTGCTCCTACAAAAAAAGGAGCTTGACAATTCAATAGAAATGCTGGATAATTCTTGAGTGCTGAAAAAAGAGGCGGTCATACAGAATAAATTAGGAATACATGCAAGACCTGCAAGTTCTATAGCAAAATTAGCAGGAAGTTATAAATCAAAGATAACTATCGAGAAAGATGGTATTAGTGCAAATGCGAAATCTATTATGGACCTTTTGATATTGGAGGCAGACAGGGGGTCAAGAATTCTTGTAACTGCGGATGGCGAAGACGAAAAAGAGGTAGTATCTGCAATAATAGAGCTTATAGGAAGAGGATTTGATGAAGAATAAATTGATTCGTGGGGTGCCAGCAAGTCCCGGAATTGTGATAGGGAAAGCAGTCCGTTATGGAAGTGAGAAATTAAAAGGTTCAAAGGTTCAAGAGTTCAAGGGTTCAATGGTGAAGGGTGATGAGGTTCAAAAGTTTGAATCTGCACTTGATACGGTGAGGCGTGAACTTGAGTTAATTCGCGAGGATTTCTTGTCTCGCACAGATGAACATCATGCAAGGATTTTAGATGCAGAGCTTTTGGTATTAGAGGATGAAACTCTTATGAAAAATACCATCGATGGGATAAAAAAAGGTGCATCTGCGATTGAATCTTTTAAGGCATCTATGGACCAGGCATTAAAGGGATTTGATCGCGTTAAAGATGAATACATTCGCGAGAGAGTAGCTGATATACGCGATGTAGCTGAACGAATCTTGCATAGTTTAAAAGGACAATCGCGAAAGTTGTCACTGCGGAAAGAGAAACATATTTTAGTAGCCACAGATTTAGTTCCTTCAGATACTGCGATGTTAGACAAGAAGATTGTTACGGGATTTGCGACAGATTTAGGGGGAGAAACATCTCACACGAGTATAATGGCAAGAGCACTTAAGATACCAGCGGTTGTCGGACTCAAAGAAATAACAAAGTTTATAGAGACGGGAGAAGAAATCATCATTGATGGGAATCATGGGGTGGTAGTTATCGACCCAGACGAAAGGACTCGCAGGGCTTACGAAAAGAGAATCCGCGAATTTCAGGAATACGAGAGGGAATTGCTTTCTCTTGCGAGTCTTCCCTGCAAGACGATTGATGGGCATAGCATAGAACTTGCCTGTAATATCGAGATACCGGAGGAACTTGATGCGGCTCTTGATTATGGGGCATCCGGGGTCGGACTTATGCGAACCGAGTTCCTTTATCTTGAGAAACTACCTGGAGAGGAAGAGCAATGCAAGACTTACAGTTCATTTGCCAAAAAGATTTATCCACATTCTTTGATTATAAGAACACTGGATATAGGTGGAGATAAACTTATAGGATTAGGATTAAACCCTACTCCTACAAGTGAAATAAGGGATGCAAATCCTTTTTTAGGATGGAGGGGAATAAGATTTTCTCTTGGTAGACAGGACATCTTTATAGCTCAGCTTAAGGCAATTCTTCGGGCTAACAAGCAAGGAAATGTAAAGCTCCTATTTCCTATGATTGGGGGAGTTCGTGAAGTTCTTGAGGCTAAATCCTGTGTAGAAGAGGCAAAAGCTCAGCTTTCTCGGGAAGGGAAAACTTATAGAAAGAACATTGAGATTGGAGTTATGATAGAAGTTCCAAGTGCGGCTCTTATTGCAGGAGCAATTGCCAAGGAAGTGGATTTCCTTTCCATAGGTTCAAATGACTTAACTCAATATACACTTGCCTGCGACCGCGGCAATATAAAAGTTCAGGATTATTATAATCCGCTTCACCCTGCTGTTTTAAAATTAATAAAAAGAACGATTGATGCGGCACATAGCGTGAGAAAATGGGTTGGATGCTGCGGAGAACTTGGAAATCACCCACTGGCTCTTCCAATTCTTATTGGATTGGGAATAGACGAACTGTCAGTAGCTCCTTTATATTTGTTGGAGGTAAAGAAAAATATAAGGGCTTTGTCAATGGACGAGGCAAGAATAATTGCGAACGAAGTGCTATCGCTCGAGACAGAAGAAGGAGTAAAGAGATATGTTAAGGAAATGAAAAAGAAAATACCCGTAATCCGTGAAATAATGGAAAAATACGAAGAGTAAATAGAAATTTATAGAGATTGATGGAAATTAAGTAGAAATTGTTTGTGTCCCCATAAATTTCTATTAATCTCTAACTTTGACAGTTGATATTATGAAAGAAGTATTACTTGATTTTCCAAATCAAATAAGGGATGCAAGCAAGACAAGCTGGGATGTAGGGTTGCCTCCTAAGTTTAAGCCCAGCAATATTGTATGCTGTGGAATGGGAGGTAGTGCAATTGGAGGAGACCTGTTATCAAATTTGCTAAAAGACCAGATTGATATTCCTGTATTTGTAAATAGGGATTACGAGCTCCCGAATTTTGTGGGAGAGAAAACGCTCGTTTTTATATCAAGCTATTCAGGAAATACCGAAGAGACTTTAAGTGCATATAGAGAAGCTACTCTTCGCACTAAAAATATTGTGTGCATTACATCAGGAGGCAAGATTGAGAGCAGTAATCCGAAGTATATATTAAAAGTTCCTTCTGGTTATCAACCGAGATGTGCACTTGGCTGGTTATTTGTGCCGATGATTGTAATACTTCATAGACTTGGAATAATTAAAGACCCGTCTTCTGATTTAGAAGAAAGTATTGAGCTCCTTTCTCGTCTCGGGAAAGAGTTTGGACTTGAGAAATCAAACCCC
>JAUWHX010000041.1 GCA_030605695.1 bacterium
TTGAGGTTTCACATAATTTTCTCTTGCAAGTCGTTTGTATTTTTGGACATTCATTAGTTGAAGTGCAATAATTCTTATTAGGAGGATTGAAAATATTGCAGAGGTTAAACAAAAAAGCGATGATATTCTTTTTTCTTTCACTTAAATGTTTTAATAGAAATTTATAGAAACTTATGGAAACTTATAGAAATTCATTGTTACGACGGTAGGGGCGAGGTTGCCTCGCCCCTACAAATAATTTCTATGAGTCTCTATGAATTTCCATTTTTCTGTGTCCGTTGGCTAACGGATTCGTGATTCAAAGGTCTTTGTCTCTGCGTATATATGAGTTAAAAATTGGAATAGCTGACCTTTTGTGCTCCGAAGCTTGCATTAGATTGTGTAACTTGTTTAAGACCATTGGGTCTGTAGTTTCTGGATTGCCAGATTCTATCGCCAGAATAGTCTTGTCAAGTTCTGCATACGAAATTCCAAGCTCTCCTTCGTCTGTCTGCCCCTTCCACAAATCTGCTGAAGGAGCTTTCTCTATTATTTTTTGAGGTATTTTGAGCTCTTTCGCAAGCTCTGTTACCTGAGTCTTCAAAAGTCCACCCAAAGGAAGAATGTCAACTCCTCCATCTCCATACTTTGTGAAATATCCGACCGTTAGCTCGCTCTTATTGCCAGTCCCAGCCACAAGATAATTCAGTTTATTCGCAAAATAATATAAAATAAGCATCCTGAGTCTTGGCTTCAAATTAGCTTGAGTTAGATTTGATGCATCAGGTAAAACATTGAGGAGTTCATCAAAAATCTTGTCAAGAACCACGCGAGTTGTCTTAATCCTGAATTTTGTTGCGATGAGATTAGCATCTTCTTCACAACATGGCTCATTATGACAGGGCATTATAACTCCTAATACCCTATCCCCTAAACCCTGTTTTGCCAAAACCCCTACAACCGCTGAATCAAGTCCTCCAGACAAACCAAGAACAATTCCTTCTGCTCCTACTTCATCTACTTTGGCTTTAATCCATTCGCTTATTTTATCCGGTAGATTCATCTCCTTTTTCGGAGCTCCTTGTAACTATCTTTAGCTTTATCTATACGGTCTTGGAGTCGGTCTAAAGTTTCACGCTCAACATCAAATGATAGCCATTTCCTAAGAGATAAATTAAAGATGCTTATCTCAAAATAATTTCTATAAGGATGTAACTTCGCAAAGCCCCTATTTTTAACCTTATAAACAACGCTTTTCTTGGTTGGCTCTTCGTTTACATCCCTGCCGAGTTTTCTAAATGTATTTATCGCTGTCTTAAAAGCCTCTTTTACTGAGGAATCGTGAATATGCTCTATAATCTCTCCCATAACATCCCCCTGGTCAGTTGGAGCAACTGTTTTTACGCCCTTCGGGGCAACTTCTTTCTCTTTTGGAACTAATTCCTCTGGAGGCCTTAATGGAAAAGGGAAAACTTCTTTAATCTCCAATTCTCTGAAAATATTTCTTCCCATTTTCACTTTTACTTTTTTGACTCTTGATCTTCCGCATACGAATTTTATAGTCTCCTCATCTTTCAATATATCAAGAATTATCCTCTTGGCATACTCTCTTTCACCCTCTTTTTCCAACTCTCTGGTTTTTACACCTTCCCTTGATAATAGCCATACACACTCAAAAAACTTATCAAATCTTTTGGGAAAATCTCGAGAAAGCTCTTCTATGGAGACTTCAAAAAACTTTTTATTCTTAACATCTCCGGCCCAATCAGAATTATATACCTCTATTTTATTCCCATCTGTGAACACGCACCAGTTAATACTGTTTGCTTTGCTCTGTTCCATTATTCCTGACTTGTCTTCTAATGAAACATTAATTTTCCTAACTTCCATAAGAAATTGAGCTTCTTCATCTATTTTAAATAAATAATCTACAGGTTTCACCTCTAACCCAATTGGATATTCTCTTATTACTTCTTCTCCGCGAAGGTCCCATCCTAATTTCTCAAATAATGGTTCTACAAGTTTTGCTTTAGTGTCAGATTCGCTTATTCCTTTGACCTTGTAGTTTTTCACTCTACTAACCAATTTCTCTGATAGAAACTTCTTGAGCTCCTCTTTAATCTTTGCTTTTGGCTCATTCATTCTTCCCCCCTTTTTTAATTATTTAAAACTCTCTGCTTGTCCACAGGATTCTGCGAACAATTTTAAACTTTGACTTTTGCATTTTAAGTTTCTATTACCCCTGGCGAGACTCGAACTCACGACCCCCGGTTTAGGAAACCGGTGCTCTATCCACCTGAGCTACAGGGGCGTTAAAAGTCAAAAATCAAAGAGATTAATAGAAATTTGTCCACAGGATTCTGCGAATAGAAATTAGTGGAGATTTTACAAGTAATTTCCATTTAGTTCCTACCAATTTCTATAAATTTCTATTTGCATTTTGTATTTTAAACTTTCAATGCTTCTATTCCGGGTAATTCCCTGCCTGCCAAGAACTCAAGAGCCGCACCTCCTCCTGTAGAAATATGCGTCATATTGTCGCTATAACCAAATTTATGAACTGCGGCAATCGTATCTCCTCCACCTATTACTGTTATTGCTCCTTTTTTTGTCTGTTCTGACAATTGTCTTGCAATAGCTTTGGTGCTACAAGCAAAATTCTCAAACTCAAATACCCCCATAGGACCATTCCAGAAAATAGTTTTAGCGTCTTTTATAATATTTGCATACTTTTCACCGGTCTTTGGGCCAATGTCAAGCCCCATCCAATCAGGGGGAATAGATTCTGCGGCAACTTCCTTCCTTTCAGCATTATTATCAAACTTATTCCCTATAACAATATCAACAGGAAGTATAATCTTCTCTCCCCTTTTCTCCAAAAGCTCCTTTGCCAGTGAAATTTTATCTTCCTCTAATAGAGAAGAGCCGATTTCATAACCATTAGCCTTGAGAAATGTAAAAACCATTCCACCGCCTAATAATATCCTGTCAACCTTTGGAAGCAAATTTTCAATCACATCTATTTTTCCTGAAATCTTTGCCCCACCGAGCAATGTAATAAAAGGTTTTTTAGGTGATTCAAGAAGCTTTGAAAGATGTTCAAGCTCTTTCTCCATAAGAAAACCAGGTGCCTTCTCTTTAAAATAGTGGGTTATTCCTTCAACTGATGCATGAGCTCGGTGAGCTGTTCCGAAAGCATCGTTCACATATACATCGCCTAATTTCGCAAGCTCTTTTGCATAACTCTCGTCATTTTTCTTCTCCTCTGGATGAAAGCGTGTATTCTCAAGTAATATCACATTACCTTCATTCATAGACTTACTTGTATCCTCAATTTCTCTGCCTATACTCTCTGGCATAAATTTTACTGGCTTCCCTAAAATCTCAGAGAGTTTTTGTGCAACTGGCTTAAGAGACATAGACGGGACTACGGTTCCCTCAGGACGACCAAGATGCGAGATGAGTATAAGCTTCCCATTATACTCAAGAATATAGTTTATGCTTGGAAGAGCTGCTCTTATTCTTGTATCATCAGTTATCTTTCCCTCTTTTATTGGCACGTTGAAATCAACTCTCATCAATACTCTTCTGTTTTTTAGCTCAATATCTCTCAAGGATTTCATACTTCCCTCTCTTTTTTCCTAACTACTAACTACGGGCTACTAACTACTTAAGGATTGTTAGCTTCCTCGTTGCCTTGTAATTATTTGTCGCCAGACCCGTATGGGTCTCTAATCTAATGAAATAAATGCCTGTGGGCGTATCGTGATACGCCCCTACATTAACTTTATGCTCGCCCTTTTCCTGAGTTCCAGAATAAAGCGTTTTAACCAGTCTGCCTGATATATCATAAAGCCCCAAGCTTATATCTGCCTTTTCTGTCACCCCATACTTAATCAAGGCATTCCCAAAAGATGGATTTGGATAAACCTCTAAACTTATGCCTATTGCCTTATGCCTATTGCCTGTCTCTTCCTCCACTCCTGTCTCAGAAATCCTTATAAGATAGACATCCATAGAGCCATCACCAAAAGAAATTGTCTTTCCTGCAATTATAAAACCACCACCTGCACACTCCTGAACAGAATAGCCATAATCATCGCCAGTTCCGCCATAAGTTCTTGTCCATAGGAGAGCACCATTTGCATCTGTCTTTATAAGATAGACATCATAACCGCCAGCACCAAAAGACGTTGTGTATCCTGCAATTATAAAGCCCCTATCTGCACACTCCTGAACAGACTTGCCCTTATCATAGGAAGTTCCTCCATAAGTTCTTGTCCACAAAGTATCACCATCTGCATCTGTTCTTATAAGATAGATATCAAAAGAGCCAGCACCAAAAGAATATGTAATTCCTGCGATTATAAAGCCCCCGCCTGCACACTCTTGAACAGAAGAGCCATAATCGTCAGAAGTTCCTCCATAAGTTTTAGTCCATAGGGGAGCACCATTTGCATCCGTCCTTATAAGATAGACATCACGAGAACCAGCACCAAAAGACCGTGTCTGTCCTGCGATTATAAAGCCCCCTCCTGCACACTCCTGAACAGAAGAGCCATAATCATCGCCAGTTCCGCCATAAGTTTTAGTCCACAAGGTATCACCGTCTGTATTAGTCCTTATAAGATAGACATCACTAGAGTCAGCACCAAAAGAAGATGTCTCTCCTGCAATTATAAACCCGCCTCCTGCACACTCCTGAACAGAATAGCCATAATCATAGTCAGTTCCTCCATAAGTTTTAGTCCATAGGGTATCACCATCTGCATTTGTCCTTATAAGATAGACATCATAATTGCCAGTACCAAAAGACTTTGTCTCTCCTACAATTATAAAGTCCCCTCCTGCACATTCCTGAACAGAAGAGCCCCACTCAGAAGAAGTTCCGCCATAAGTTTTAGTCCATAAAGTATCACCATTTGCATTAGTCCTTATAAAATAGACATCACAAGAGCCAGTACCAAAAGAATATGTCATTCCTGTAATTATAAAGCCCCCGCTTGCACATTCCTGAACAGACTCGCCATAATCACCAGAAGTTCCGCCATAAGTTTTAGTCCACAGAGTATCCGGTGCATCAGCAATTGCAGGTGCGGACACAATAAATTGTGTCCCTACAAAAGCCCATACTCTCAACAAATTACGCATCTTTTCTCCTATTCTTTCAAAAAAGAATTTTACCACAAAGTTCACAAAGCACACAAAGAGTGAAAAATTTTATTCTATAGAAACTTTACGACCTTCGTGTCTTTGAGCCTTTGTGGTCAATTTATTATTTCTTAATTCGTTCAATTCGTGGTTATCCTTTTTCAGCCATATATCTTGTTAAATCTACTGTCCTTGAAGCATATCCATATTCATTTATCTTGCCCATTCCATTAAATAGTTCTAATTCTATATCTATGAGGTTCTACTACACAGAATGATTGTTGTAGTTTCTTTTCTGAGTGTTTTTGAAGAACTCGCCTCAATATTTCATGTGCTTCATTGATGGTGGCTGGTTTACTTCGCAATAAAATCACGCCTCCTGATAGCTCCCTTTCTATAAATACAAGTGCTCCATAATCTTTATCCCGTGTAATAAGCAGTCGCCCTGTATCTTTTGCCTTTTTTAGCAGTTCGCGGTCCAGGGCTCTATGCATGCCAATATTCTTTGCTGGAACTACATTATGCCCTAACTTTGCAAGAAAATCGATTGTTATTTTGTAAACATCTTGGTCAACCAGAAATTGCATTATTTTATTCCCACATAAATTTCCTCTGAACGTACAATATCAGTTGCATATCTGACACAAGCTTTGATATCTTCAACCTCCAAATCTGGATAGTATTTATCTACTATATCTTTAAATGAAACCCCTTCTTGGATTAACTCAAGCACATCTTCAACAGTAATTCTTGTCCCAGCTATACAGGGCTTGCCGAAATGCACATTAGAGTTTATAATAATCCTACTTCTGTAAGGGTCTCCCTTTTGTCTATTAACCTCCATTTTTATCCCCCTTATTTTGTCTCTTCTAACAAGAACGTTCTTGTAATTTAATGATTTCTACCCTTTGTCAGCCATATATTTAATCAAATCCACTGTTCTTGAGGCGTATCCATATTCATTATCATACCAGGCAAGCACCTTTACCATATTACCAGAAACTTTTGTCTGCTCCGCATCGAAGATGGCAGAATAAGAGTTGCCTATGAAATCACAACTGACAAGAGGCGTCTCCAGATATTGAATATATTTCTTCATTGAACCTTCTGCAGATTCTTTAAGTGCTTTATTCACTTCCTCCGTATTTGTGCTTTTTCGCATCCAGCAAACAAGGTCAACAAGCGAAACATCAATAGTTGGAACTCTCACTGCCATGCCGTCAAGTCTGCCTACGAGCTCAGGAATTACAAGTCCAACTGCCTTTGCAGCTCCTGTAGTAGTGGGTATCATAGAATGTGCGGCAGACCTTGCTCTCCGCAAATCACTATGAGGAGTGTCAAGCAATTTCTGGTCTCCGGTATAAGAATGAATGGTTGTCATAAAGCCCCGTTCAATCCCAAAATTATCATTTAATACTTTTGCAACAGGGGCAAGGCAATTGGTTGTGCAAGATGCATTTGACAGGATATTATGCTTGGCTGGGTCATATATATCTTCGTTTACTCCCATAACGATAGTGCAATCTATTTCTCCCTTAGCTGGAGCCGAAATAACTACTTTCTTGGCACCTGCTTGAAGATGCAAAGCCGCTTTATCTCTTGTTCTGAAAATCCCTGTTGACTCAATTACATATTCAACTCCGAAGTCCTTCCAAGGAAGTTCTGCTGGGTTTTTTATAGCGAGAACCTTGAAGGGTTTGCCATTTGCGATTATTACATTTTCGCGTGCACTCACATCAGCATTTAGGATACCATAAGTTGAATCATATTTAAGCAAATGTGCAAGAGTCTTGGCATCTGTAATATCATTGACTGCAACAACCTCAAGCTCTGGGTCCTTCATACTTATTCTATAAATGAGTCTCCCGATTCTTCCAAATCCATTAATCCCTATTTTCATAATTTCACCCTCCCCTCTCTAACACGAATTACACGAAGATTACGAACTACACGAATTAAAAACAACACTATTTTTTATCCTTCCGGTATTCGTGTTATTCGTTTAATTCGTGTTTATTCGTGGTTTATTCCTAAATAGCCTATAAAATAGTTGTTAGTCATTAGTTGTTAGTTGTCATTAGTTTTCCGTATTTAAATAAGTGGACTAAATTCCTGCGAGATGGACAGGTCCAAGCACAACTTCCGCATTCTATGCAATCTAATAACCCAAACTCCTTAGCGAGGTCAAATTTCTTGGCTGTAATATAGTCTCCAATCTTAGCTGGCAAGAGTCCCATTGGGCAGGCATCTATACAGGAACCGCATCTTATGCAAGGTTCATCAAGAGGCAAGGACATTTTACTCTGGACCAAAATTCCAGAGGTTGCTTTCACGACAGGGACATTATCATCAGGTTGAGCAATTCCCATCATAGGACCACCCATTATAATTTTCTCGGGCTCACCGATGTAACCTCCGCAAAACTCAATTAATTCTTTGAAAGGAGTGCCGATTCTAACGAGCAAGTTTTGAGGTTCTCGTATATCCCCAGTAACAGTTACTACTCTTTCTACGAGTGGCTTTCTGAATTTGCACGTCTCATAAATGGCAAGTGCTGTTCCGACATTTTGGACACAAGCTCCTACATCAAAAGGTAGTCCTCCTGCTGGAACTTCTCGGTTGCTGATAGCATATATGAGTTGCTTTTCCCCGCCTTGAGGATATTTTGTTTGAACCACTGATACCTCAAAACCGAATTCTTGAGCAAGAGCCGTTAGCTTCTCTATTGCTTGAGGTTTATTGTCTTCTACGGCGATGTATCCTTTGGTAGCATTAAGAGCTCGCATTATAAGTTTACCGCCAAGTAGAATTTCCCTTGGGTGCTCGAGCATAAGTCTATAATCACTTGTTAAATAAGGTTCGCACTCACATCCATTTAAAATCACAAGGTCAACAGGTTTATCCTGCGGGGGAGCTAATTTTACATGTGTGGGAAAAGCAGCTCCTCCGAGTCCGACAATTCCAGCTTCTTTAACTCGTTCAATAATTTCAGATTCTTTTGAAGCAAGAGAGTCAATATCCTGTTCTTCTTGGGGTTCCCATTCACCTTCTCCATCGGATTCAATAATTACAGAGAGAGCGGTAAATCCGGCAGGATGGAATCTTGGTTCTATGCTTTTTACAATTCCTGAGATGCTTGAATGAATATTTGCAGAGATACGTCCCTGAAGTTCTCCAATTTTCGTTCCTATTTTAACAGGGTTTTTTGGCTCTACAAGTGGCTTGGCAGGAGCTCCTAAGTGTTGAGAGAGTGGGATAACTGCGAGTTTAGGAGATGGTAATTTTGTAATAGCTTTTTCCTGAGTGAGTTCCTTTATGCCGGGAGGATGAACACCCCCTTTAAAAGTTAAAAACCCCATTAACTTTCTTTCCCAAATAGTTCCTTGGCAATTTTACTTACAAATGGGTCCTTATCATCTATAAATTTCTTAACTCTATCATCTCCAAGTTTCACAAGAGACTCAAGTGCGGCTATCCTTATTTTCCTTGATTTTCCTGTATAAAATAGTGCCTTGGGTGAGCATGTTTTGAAAAGTGCTGGGATTGCAAACGCTTCTCCAATATTCCCTAAAGCTCTGCATGCTTTTTCTTGGACATCTTCTTTCTCGCCTTTCTTTTCAATTATCTTGATTAGCATTGGAACAGCATCAGCATATTTCATATTCCCTAAAAACTCAATCACACGAACTCTAATAATATAAGACTCGTCATCAAGTGCCTCAAGAAGTACCTTTTTTGCAGATTCTGTTCCGGTTTGGTAAAGAATCTCAACTGCTTTTCTCCTGAGTTGGAAATTTGGATTGCTTAATTGTTTCTTTAGAGCATCTGTTATAAGGTCTTCATGTCCAATCCCATCAAAGACATCTAAAATTCTTAAAGCTGCTGTTGAGCTAGTTTCTTTTCTAAGTTCCTGAATTAACTGTGATACAGCGGCATCACCAATTCTTACTATTAGGTCGGCAATGACTTTACGGAGCCTGAAGTCTGGTGTGTCTTTTATTTTTGATATAAGGTGAGGGATGCAAGGGTCCCCTATATCCAGTAAAATTGTAAAAGATTTCTCTCGCCGATGTTTATCAGGCGAGAGAAGATCGTCCACAAGTAATCGTGTAAATTCACTACCTACCAACTTATTAATTGTGGCTTTTGCCTGTTGCTGTCGTTCCTTAAATTTATCAGATTTCGCATGCTCAGCAAGTAATCCCGTAATAGCATGAGTGTTTTCATAATTTCCATCTTTGAGGTATCTATTAGCGGATATGATAAGAATGTCTGCTATTTCTTTATAAACTTCTCCGTTTGTCTCCTTTCTGCCTGCAGAGATTATTTTTTCATCGATATTATGCACAATTTGTTTATCTCTTAGAGTTTCTATAGTAGAATACAATCTCTTGAAAGACATCGATGCCTTTAACCTCATATCAGTAACAGATGCTTCAAGGTTACTGGCTAATTTATCACACAAGTCCCCGGCAAGTTTTAATTCCTTAGGCGAACGGAGGGATTGAAGAACAGTTCCCACTCTTTGAAGCATTCCTTCATCAAGGAAGAAACAACTATCCACTTTTAGAAGTTTTTTGGCTTCTTCTATTGTAAGAAGTTCTGGGGGTGGCATCTCTATCTTGCTTATAGTCTCCTTTGCTTCAATTTTCGTTTCCTTTTTAGTTTTTTCTTCCTTCTTATGTTTAAGTTCTAAAATCTTTGCTACTTCTATAATTACTTCGTCCTTTTCTTTCGGAATCTCAATTGAATCTATAAGTTTAGAAATTTCCTTTGCAGCTCCTATTATTTTTTCTTTTAGTTCTACACCCTCTTTCTCTATCTCTATAATAAGGTCTTTTTCTCCCACAGGTACATACACTTTTTCACTTATTTCAATATGTGGAGAACTTTCAGGCTTACTTTTTGCTGATAAACCCTTCAAAAGATTATAGAGCTCTTCTTCTGTAAAATTGGGTTTAAAATTTATACTCTTAATTCTACACCCTGTGAGAGAATCCAAAAATATTCCACCCGAAGTCTCAGTTGGTTTGCCATTCGCAAGAAGTTTGCCTTCTGACTCACTAATTACTAAAATATTATCCTCTGCAAGCAACTTAGATAAATCATTAGAACAAGCTGATATTGATTCTTTAATAAGTCTGCTTTCGGGCGGATATAAAAGAATGTTACTGATAGCAACTCTCAATTCTTTAATTAAATCTACCATTGCACTTAATTATATGCCAATTCTATTAGATGTCAACTAAAATTTCATATTTCAGGAATTTGTAGTGTTATATTATCTATGAGTCTCGTCTTGCCAAACCAGACAGCAACTGCAATTAAAACCTCGCTCTCCAAAAAACTGATTTGCTTAAGATCTTTTTTCTTGACTATGTCCATATAATCAACTCGGGCAGTGAGCTTGCTGGAGATTATAACTCTCATCTTCTCTTTTATCTTTTTCGTATCTCTTTCTCCTTTTTCTATCAGTTTTTTAGCGAGAATTAAAGATTGATAAATCACTGGAGCGTCCCTTCTCTCTTGAGATGAGAGATATATATTTCTTGAGCTTATAGCAACTCCATCAGACTCTCTCGTTGTTGGGGCAGTTAAAATTTTTATTCCCAGATTTAAGTCCTTAACCATTTTTTTTATTATAATAAGTTGCTGTGCGTCTTTTTCACCAAAAACTGCAATATCAGGAATCACAATATTGAAAAGTTTACATACTACTGTACATACCCCTTTGAAATGACCCGGTCTCCTCGCTCCACAAAGAACCGATGAAAGCATAGGCAGTTCCACATATGCATCATATCCCTCTGGATACATCTCATTACCCAGCGGGGCAAATAAAATATCTATTCCCTTTTTCTTGAGCAATTTTGCGTCGTTATGAACATCACGAGGATAAGCTCTCAAATCTTCGGAAACCCCGAATTGCAAGGGATTCACAAAAATGCTGACTACAACAAAGTCCGTATGTTTCTTGGCAACATCTATGAGTCTAAAGTGTCCCTCGTGCAAAGCACCCATCGTAGGAACAAGCCCCACTTTTTTTCCTTTGTTTTTAACTTTCCGAGAAATATCCTCCATCTCCTTTATTCTTTCAATAATCCTCATATAACTCATTATATCAAGACAAAATACTCCTGTCAAGTTCAGTTTTTCCCAACTCCAAGAAATTTTTCTCTTGACATTTATCTGACACCATTTAATATTATAAAAATAAAATTAATAGGAGGAGAGATGAGAAAGTATATCTTTATAGTTTTTTGTATAACTGCAACCTGTGGGATTGCATTAGGTGAGACGGTAAGAGACTTTTGGCATGCAAAACAATTATGCATTGGGTCTATTCAATTTACCAGCAAGCCCAAAGAGTATATAGCAGAGAACATAATGGTTCTCGAACCCGAAGTGCCTGGCAGTGAGTTTTGCGTGCTTGTGGGAGACAAAGAGGTATTTTCGCCTTCCGGAGAAATGGGAAGAATAGAGATTCAGAGACAAGGAGGTTTAGAGTTTGGGTATTTCATTCCTATTTTTATGGACCAGATTTTCCCGAAAGTAAAAGTTTATGCTAAGCCCCCAAATTCTGTAACCGAGCTTTTTTCAACAGGTGATACTATCTTTTACAATATTATTTATGAGGTCAAGCTAAGTGTAGATAATATTTTGGTATCTTCTAAGTTAGTGACAAAGAAGCGAGGAGAGAAAATACCATCTATAGAGGACAAGATAAGATGGCAAAGTGGACCCTTTGAGGTTCTGTGGGGTGAGGTTTTGCCGGAAGATTTAATAATAGAGAGCACGCTATCGGGCGATGAAGAAAAGAGGAGCCGAGACAAGAGAGAGCGAGTACGAATGGATAATGCACAATTGGACTCTTTATGCCTTTTTCCGCATTTTAGACCTCCAACAAACCGAAGGTATGAGACATGGGAGCGAAAGCCCCTTTCTGGAGGGATGTATCGGCTTACATGGAAGAAAGATATGTTTAGCTCATCTATGGAGGGAGGGTATTTTTCTTCATTTTTTGTGAAGTATATTTTCCCGCGTATAGAGGCACAAGTTGAAATTCCAAGTAGATATCAAGGAGAAGAGGGATATTTCTTGAAATATTTGTCGGAAACAAAATTAGGCGGAGTAAGTGTTCGTCCTATCATCACGGGACTGGATGAGAAATGGGAAGGGAAAAGCATAATGCTTCCTTGGGATGAAGCTCTGCCAGAAGAATTGAAAAGCGAGCAATAAAACAATAATCGTAAATCGTTAATCGCAATTTGTTTTTCTCTCTCCTATTTACTTTCGCAAGCAAAGAGTTGTCAAAATATAGGACGCAGATCTTTTAAACACAGATTTTTAACACGAATTGCACAAATATCTCAAATTACACGAATAAAACTTTGGTTACTCTTTTTATTCGTGGACATTCGGAAGATTCGTGGTATTCGTGTTCTCATAATCTTGTGGTTATATTTGTCGGCGAACTTTAACCCTACTTAACGGCTGATAAAATCACAGGGTTTAATGACAACTAACAACTCCATCGGATTCTGCGAGCAATAAGCATGAGGTTAAAAAAAGAGCTTGGTCTCATAGATATATTTTGCATAGCTTCTGGGGCAATGATTAGCTCTGGATTGTTTATTTTGCCCGGGTTGGCATTTGCAAAAGCAGGACCGGCAGTAATAATTTCGTATATACTGGCAGGCATTCTTGTTATTCCTGCAGTACTAAGCAAAGCCGAACTAACAACAGCTATGCCAAAAGCAGGAGGGGATTATTTTTTCATTGATAGAAGTTTTGGTCCTGGGATTGGAACTTTGGGTGGGATTTCAGCGTGGTTCTCTTTAGCTTTTAAAAGTGCATTTGCTCTTGTTGGAATAGGTATATTCATAGAGTTAATCAATCCGAACATCACATATACACAAATTAAACTTATATCAGCTGGTTTGTGCATCTTTTTTATAGTCCTCAATTTAATTGGTGTTAAACAAGCTGGAAGAACTCAGGTATTCTTGGTTCTTGTGTTAATTGGATTATTGATATTTTATGTTTTCCGTAGCTTGCCATCCATTCAGGTCCAAAGATATACTCCATTTATTCCTTCTGGTATGGGGTCGGTTTTTGCAACAGCAGGATTTGTTTTTATCTCCTACGGTGGATTGACAAAAATAGCGTCTGTTGCAGAGGAGGTAAAAAACCCAGGACGAAATATCCCACTGGGAATGATTCTTTCTCTTGTTATTATAACTATTATTTATGTTCTGGTTATTTTTGTAACCACAGGTATACTTGACTCCTCGAAATTGGCACAATCTCACACCCCAATTTCAATTGGTGCCAGAGTAAGTATGGGAAATTTTGGATTTATAGTGATGGCTGTAGCGGCACTTCTTGCATTCATTTCAACTGCAAATGCTGGGATTATGGCAGCTTCACGCACCCCAATGGCAATGGGTAGAGACAGTCTTTTGCCTGCATTTTTCGGTAAAGTAGTTCCAAGATTTGGCACGCCACATTATTCTATCCTATTTACAGGTGGATTTATGATTTGCGTTATCCTTTTTTTAGATTTGGAGAAATTGGTTAAAGCTGCCTCATCGTTGAAACTTCTACTCTTTATGTTCTCAAATCTCTCGGTGATTAGTATGCGGGAGAGCAAAATACGAAATTACCAGCCAAAATTCCGAAGTCCTTTATACCCCTGGATGCAGATACTTGGGACTCTTGGATGTGGGTATCTTCTTGTTCAGATGGGAACTACGGCTCTTTTTACAACCTTTTTTTTAGTAGTCGGTGGACTGGGATGGTATTTGCTTTATTCACGCCCAAAAGTAAGTAGAGAATCCGCTCTTATATATGTTATCAGACGTATAACTTCTAAGGATTTGACGCATGGCCTTCTGGGAGCTGAATTGAGGGAAGTCTTGAGAGAACGAGATGAAGTAGTAGAAGATAGATTTGACCACCTAATCCGAGAATGCGAGGTTCTTGACCTAAAGGAATCTTTATCACTTGAGGAGTTTCTAAAAATAGCTTCTAATTCACTTGCCAAGCGATTGGGAATGGAAGAAAATATTTTATTCAACCAATTGTTAGAACGCGAGAAGGAGTCATCAACTGTAATCGGTTCGGGATTTGCAATTCCTCATATTACTATTGAGGGAGCATTTGAGAAATTTGAAGTTCTTCTGGCACGATGCAAAGATGGGATTATTTTTTCTCCGTCAATCCCTCCAATTCATACAGTTTTCGTTCTTGTTGGGAGCCGTGATGAGCGCAATTTTCATCTTCGTGCACTTGGATCGATTGCTCAAATTGTCAGAGAAGCTGATTTTGATAAAAATTGGTTAAGTGCACAAAACCCCGAGGAATTAAGAGACATTGTTTTATTAGGAGAAAGGAAACGGCATACCATTTAAGTCTCTGGTCCATAGTCTAAAATCTGTTCTTCTTGTTTTTTAAAGAGAGAAACTTGACAAAATTTGTTTTGGAACTATTATATAATTAAGATGAGTTTTGGAGCATGAGGATGGAGGAATGTTTGCCTCCGTGTTTTATGTTTTATGAAAGGATTTTGGGGTATATAAAATATAAAGAGATGAAGATATTTCAATTATTTGTAGGGTTAGTGATTCTGACGGGTAATGTAAATGCAGAATGGTTGGCGGAGGAGAATGTGTCAAGGGATGAGTCTCAGTGGGCTTATACCTCTTATAATAATGCAAGGTGCGTGGCAGTTGATACAGCAGGAGTGGTTTATGTAGTGTGGCATACGGCGGATGTATATAAGGGAGAAAAAGCAGAGGGTATTTATTGCTGTGAGAGAGTAGATACTGGATGGGGGAATCCATATCAGGTAACAGAGCATTCGTGGTGTTATTGGCCAAGCATAACAGCAGATGGGTCCGGAAATGTGCACTTAGTCTGGAAAGATGGGAGAAATGGTGTTTATCGTATTTATTACAAAGAAAAAGCTGATTCAGGATGGGGAAGCGATACTCCACTTTCAGACACTATGAATGTTACATCATCGTGGTATCCTTGCGTTACAACGGATGCCCTTGGCAATGTGCATGTAGTATGGCAATCAGGAATGGGTGGAGACAATTATGAGATATTTTACAAGTATAAGGACTCTACTGGCTGGCACCCTGATGAGAGATTGACTCAGGATAGTGCAAACTCAAATCATCCAGCTATTGCGGTAGATTCTTTTATTCATGTAGTATGGAATGATCCCAGAAATCCGCCGGGCTGGTATTACAAAGAAAAAAACAATGGGATTTGGTCTTCCGATACTTGCCTTGCAGGAGACAGCTCTACAGGAGCAGGAGGAGGATCAATAACGACAGTCAGAGACAGTTGTATAGGAACAGTTTTTGCAGATGAAAGGTCGGGTGATTGGGAAATTTATTACAAAGAAAAAGATAAGACGGGTTGGCTATCCGATGTGCGAGTTACGAATGCTTCTGGGTATTCATTGTGTTCCTCCGTAATTGCAGATTGTTTTGGTAACATTCATATAGTTTGGGTAGATTGGCGAGATGGTTATGCAAGGGTATATTACAAAATGAGAGATACTTCAGGAAGTTGGAGTGCTGATTTTCCTGTTTCTGCTTCTTACCCATACGATGGTTATGTTCAGACAACAGGGTCGTCACCGTCGCTTACTTGTGATAAATCTGGCAATGTATATATTGTCTGGAGCGTGAGGTATCCACAGGACTTTCCTTTTACTACATACTCGGATGTTTATTTCAGGATGAAGGAGGCGGATACGGCGGGAGTGGAGGAGTTAAGAGTTAAGAGTTTAGAGTTGAGAGTTTATCCTAATCCGTTTGTTAAGTTCACAACTATTAAGTATCAGATTCCAGTAAAGAGCAAGGTATCGTTAAGGATTTATGATGTGGCAGGTAGATGCGTAAAGACGCTCATAGATGAGGAGAAAAGCATAGGATATTACAAAGTCAAGTGGAATGGAGAAAGACTCTCTACCGGCATCTATTTCGCCAAATTCAAAGCCCATTCCACAGGATTCTGCGAAACAGGTCTACCGACAGGTGATTACAAGGAAACCAAGAAATTGATATTGATGCGATAAGAAAATCACACAGGGGAATGTATTAAGATAAGTTCTTGCATTCCTCTGATTTTTCAGAAAGGAAATGCTTAATTATTTTTCCTAAATTTTTTCAAATAGAACTCCAGAAAAATTTTTAATAACTTGACAAGTTCAATTATTTATATAATATCTCTAACTAATTAGAAAAGGAGGTGTGGAATGGCAACAAGCGACGATGTAAAGAAAATAATCATTGAGAAACTCGGAGTAGAAGAAGGACAAGTTGTTGAAGATGCTCGTTTCATAGAGGATCTTGGAGCAGATTCACTTGATACTGTTGAACTTGTGATGGCACTTGAAGAAAAGTTTGAGATGGAAATCTCGGACGAGGAGGCAGAAAAACTCACTACGGTTAAGAGTGCAATTAAGTATATTGAGGAAAAATTAAACCAGAAATAAGAAATGAAACCACCGAATTTCACAAACTTGTGAAATTTGTGTAATCTGTGGTTTAAGAAAACATTATGGAACGGCGCGTCTTTATTACAGGAGTAGGTGCAGTTACGCCAGTAGGAAATTCAGTTAATGAGTTCTGGCAGTCCCTACTTTCTGGAGTTTCGGGAGTCTCTAATATTACGAAATTTGATACTTCTGAATTTTCTGTAAAGATAGCGGCAGAGGTTAAAAACTTTGACCCAACCAAATACTTCCATCCAAAAGAAATCAGAAAAAAGGACCTTTTTGTTCAGTTTGCACTTGCAGCTACTGATGAAGCTATCAAGGATGCGGAACTTAAAATAGAAAACGAAAATTCTGGGAGAATCGGCGTTATTGTAGGTTCAGGCATAGGAGGAATGGAGACCTGGGAAAGAGAATTTAAGGTCCTTCAGAGCTCTCCTCGAAGGGTTTCTCCCTTTTTAATCCCAATGATGATAATAAATTCTGCATCAGGAGAAATTGCTATAAGGACTAAAGTGAAGGGACCAAACTTTGGAACAGTTAGTGCTTGTGCTTCAGGAGGTCACGCAATCGGCACTGCATATAAATTTATAAAATATGGTGATGCGGATATAATGATAACTGGAGGTTGTGAAGCAGGTATAACTCCACTTTCAATTGCAGGATTTGCAAATATGCGTGCTCTCTCTACGAGGAATGAAGATCCTGAACATGCATCAAGACCGTTTGACCGTGAAAGAGATGGATTTATCGTAGGAGAGGGAGCTGGAATAATTATTCTGGAGGAAGAGAATCATGCAAAAATGAGAGGAGTAAAGCCCTATTGTGAACTTGTAGGTTGCGGGATGACCTGCGATGCTTACCATATTGCGGCTCCAGACCCAAGTGCATCTGAATCTGCAAGAGTAATGAAACTTGCACTCAAATCAGCAGGAATAACCCCAAGAGAAGTAGATTATATAAATGCTCACGGGACATCTACTCCATTAAATGACAAGGCAGAAACTCAAGCAATAAAGCTTGTTTTTGGAGAATATGCCAAGCGTGTCTCCATATCTTCTACAAAATCAATGACAGGACACTTGTTAGGTGCAGCAGGGGCAATTGAATTTATTGCTACCTGCCTCTCTATTAGAGATGGTATAATCCATCCGACAACAAATCTTGAGAATCCTGACCCAGAATGCGACCTTGATTATACCCCGAATCAATCAAAAAAGCAGGAAATAAAAGTGGCAATTTCAAACTCATTTGGATTTGGTGGTCATAACGCTACTATAGTACTTAAAAAAACTTAAAGAGTAATTCGTGGTTATCCCCTTCTTGCTTACATCTATTATCTTCACAGCCAGTGGCGAGTTTTCAATCTTGCCAAAAGTGGCTTCTGATAGCACTCCTTTTGTCACAAGAATAGCAGTTTCTGGACTTGAGCCTGAAAGCACCTATAAATTCACGATTTATGTGTATGGTGGACATCCAAGCCCAGCAGTTATCTCAGAGAGATGGACAGGCAATAAATGGAAGGGCGGATATGCTTATACTGATTTTATTCCTGACGACTCAGGGGATTGGCAAGAATTAATTCCCTTAAGAATTGTTAAGTCTGCAAAGGAAGGATATGATTATTATATAAAATTCAAGATAAAAAAAGGAGATGAGGATATTTTTGACTCCACTGTTCGTTCAAGTGAGGGATTTCAAATCCTTGCCCTGCCTTCTGAAGGAGGATGGCTTGCAGGAACAGTTTATTTAGATTCTAACTTTACATCACCTGCCGAGAAGATAGTAGTATTGCTGTCTGTTTATGACACAACAGTCGGCGCATACTTGACTGAAGACAATAAAATTGATGAAGGAAATCCCGGTATCCCGGGGCGATTTTATACGGCAGTCCCTGTGGGGTCAGTGGATAAAATAGAATTTCAAGATTCAGTGGGCAATCTGGTTAATGGATATCTTGGGAGTTCTCCGAGTTGGGAAATTACTCCGGGAGAAACAACCTGGGTTGACCCTTTTTGTATTGAGAATATAGAATTTACCCCAGATTACCCGGAACCATCTGATTCAGTTATTATTCGTGTAATGCTTTGTAATCCCGGAGAAGCAATAAACAATTGCTCATTGCTCGTAAATTATAATGGCACCGAGATAGAAAAGCTTTTATTAGAAAATGTCCCGGCTCATAGTTGTTCAGCTCCGCAAATAGTTTGGAGAGATTTGCCAAGAGGAAAGTTCAGGGTTGAGGTACAAGCAAAGACCGAAGAATTTAGCACCACCGCATCTAAATTCCTTCAAATTGGCTCAGGCGATGTGCTTATAAACGAGATTATGTTCCATCCAAGCACCTCAGGAGAGTGGATAGAAGTCATAAACCACTCTACTAACCCAATATTGCTTAAAGACTGGACTGTTGAGGACGCTCAGACTAAAAATGCTATTACAATAGAGGATAAATGGCTTGCTCCCGAATGCTTTGCAGTTATTGCGGAATCTACCTCCTCTGCCCTGCAATCTATTTATGGGAACTTCCAGGCAGAGATTTTCTCACTAAGCAGTAAATTCCCCAGCTTAAAAGATGATGGTGATACAGTAATATTGAGAGACGGAGATGGCATAATTCAAGATATTTTGAAATACGAGGGAAGCTGGGCGAGCAATTCAAAAAATACAAAAGGAGTCTCGCTTGAGCGAATAACGCTGAATATTAATACAAATGACCCTAAAAACTGGAGCTCCTGTGTTATAGCTTCTGGAGGCACACCAGGCAAAGTCAACTCTGTTTATGCAGATTATATCCCGAAGAGCGTCAAACTTTCCGTGAACCCAAAAGTCTTTTCTCCAAAGGGTGAGGTCGCATTCATATCCTACACTTTGCCTTATGCCCAAGCTCGTGTGAAGCTTTATCTTTACGATAGATGTGGAAGATGCGTTCGCAAGCTCGTAGATGGTTCTCCATCAGGAGCTCAATCAAGATGGTTTTGGGAAGAAGGAGAAATAACCTGGAGTCATATCTGGGACGGAAGAAATGATGAGGGAGAAGTCTTGCCTATGGGAATTTATATAGTCTATCTGGAAGCAAAAGACCAACAATCAGACGGACTTATCTCCCAAAAGACCACAGTAGTAATTGGGAAATGAGTGTAATGGGAGCAACAAGATGAGGTGTTATATCACTTTGGCTTTGATAATAGGGCCTGTATTGTTTCCAAGTGAGGGACTTGCCAGAGATAGTAATGTTCCATCTGGAATTTTTCTCTCGTGTAATTTGGGATTAGGACGCTACGAAAACCTCACAATGACTGACAATCATCCTCCTACTCCTGTCAATTTGAGGGGGTGTTCTAAGTTATTTGGAGCAGGAGCAACTCTCACTTTTTTCAGATTAAACACCGAAATTAACTGGTTGGAAAACAGTGTGAGTCAATCTGCCGACTCTGTGATTGGGACACATGAAAATTGTTTGGAGATTAAAGGAGGGATACATATACTTCCCTCTAATTGGCCAGTTCAACTGATTCCTGAAATTGGGTATTTTTCTATTAAAGAAGACGTGAGAATGTTTCCACGGGAGGAAAAAGAGGTTATTTTGTACAAGGAGAATTTTGAAGACAAAGGAACTCTTTTTGGTGGTTCCGGAATATGGAAGATAAATAGTTCTAATTTCCTCAAATTTTCTTATTCTCGTAGCAATCTCAAACAAATTGGAATAGATAATTATTTACTGCAGTGGAGATTTTATTTCCCTTCACCAATAAAGGAACTTCGATATAAACAAGTTTATTATGGTTTTCTTGACTTTGATTATTGTGTCTTTTTTGACTTTACAGTTGGTATATCAACAAAGACAGATGGACGAAAATCTTGCTATTGTACTGTAGGACTTGGGTTGGACCCAATAAAAATGTCTGCATACGACTCATACAAGAGGAAAACAAAGGGAAGTAAATAATAAGCAATTGCAAAAAAAGGAGATAATATGATTAAAACGGTGCTTTTTTGCTGTGGATGTTTATTAATTCATTGCCGGGGATTGGCTTATGATTCTGGAGAGAAAGGTACTAAATCTGGATTTCTTATGGGGGCGAAAGACCAACAATCAGACGGGCTTATCTCCCAAAAGACCACAGTGGTAATTGGGAAATGAAAATATTTAAATTCATTATAATTACTGTAGTTCCTGTATTTATTTATGGCTGTGTTGTAAGTGAAGCCCAGAAAAACTATGATTTTCTTAAAGAGTTGGGTATCCAAAAGGTAACTACAGATACTGTATTTATGAAACTCATTGGTCGGGAAAATTTACTTCCTGAAGTTGAAAGTTTAAAAAAAGGATTGATTTTTAAGGGAAAAGATTCAACTTTTCCTATGCCTGTTTTGAAGAATAAAATATTTATTTATGGCTGGTACAGACACGAAATTCCCTCATATCCTATTTTTAAAAAAATAGGAGTATCATTAGAGGATAGTATAACATTTGATTTAACCAACAGGCTTGAATTTAATAAAATGATGGAACGAGAAAGTCTTGGAGTAATCAGTTCTGCTGAGCTGTTTGAGATAACAAAATGGTGGTTATCCGGATTCTTTCGGGCAAAGGAAGGTAGATATTTTACTTTTGTAACTAACATTAATGATATTATACAGTATGAAGAAAGATATTTTTATGGGTTTAGCCCCCGTATATTCGACAAGAGGGGAATGGCAGAAGTTAATGAACTTAGGCAAAAATTGGCAACAGTTAAAGATAGTATACCTAATCTAAAAATTGAACCTATAGAGAGTGAGTCAACGGAAGCTTTTAGAATGAGATTTTGTATCTGGAATTCAATAAGCTGGACGCTATCACACTGGGAAATAGAAATTAGTAGAGGAGGATTAATACTTTTTGCGAAAAAAAAAGTAATAGCTGAATTTAAGAGCATTATAGACAAATACTATTAGAATTTAGACAAAATGGTAGTACGGAAATATTAGAGGAGCTATATGCTTGATATTTCAGGAAATAAATAATTGGCAAATGAATTTTAAGGGTTTCCAAAAAGTATCACTTATTGATTATCCCGGTAAAATTTGTGCAATTGTATTTACCGGAGGATGTAATTTCAGGTGCCACTATTGCCATAACCCAGAGCTTGTCATAAATTATGATAAACTCCCCGATATACCAGAAGAAGAAATTCTTAACTTTATGCACCGAAGGAAGGGGCTATTAGATGGGCTTGAAATTACCGGTGGAGAACCTACTATCTTGCCCGACCTTCCTCAGTTTATGGAGCGAGTTAAGAAGATGGGTTTCCTTGTGAAACTTGATACAAATGGGACAAACCCAGCTCTGTTGGCTCATCTCACAGAAAATGGGCTTGTTGATTATATAGCGATGGACATAAAGGCAACTCCTCATCGTTACAAAGAAGTAGTTGGCGTAAAAGTTGATACTTCAAAAATCAAGGAGAGTGTGCGTATTATAATGCAATCTGCCGCAGATGGAAAGATAGACTATGAATTTAGAACGACCGTGTTTCCTGAATTCTTTGGGGAAGAAGATGCAAAAGAAGTTGGGAAATGGGTTAAGGGAGCAAATCGCTATGTGCTTCAAAAACCACGAACAGAGAAAACATTAAACGGAAAATTCAAGCCCAAAAAACTCTACACCGATTCAGAGCTTATTAATCTTGCTCAATTCCTTCCCAATTGCATAATTCGTTGAAAAGAAAACCACAAGTATCACCACTTTCATATATTTGGCATTTTGTCCTTGACTTATTCATATCTTTCGTTAAATAGATATGTATGTTTGATAAAATACACGAAATAGAGAGAATGGTAGAGAGTATGGGTGAAGGTGTAATAATGACAAACAAAAATGGGGAATTGGCAGTATTGAATCCGATGGCAAAACAAGCGCTTGGGTTCAACTCTAATGAGGAAGTAACCATTGATAATTTAGCAAAATATGTTGCGAATCAGGAAGTTTCCAAAATTTTCCAAAAAGGAGCAAGTTTCAAGGAATACACTCCAGTAGAGATAGAGATAAGCAGACCTCATCCTCATTTCCTTTCTGCCATTCAGACCCTTGTGAAAAATGAAAATAGAGAAAAACTGGGAATTGTAACTATCTTGAGAGATATAACCAAGGAAAAGGAAATTGACCAACTAAAAGCTGATTTTATCTCTATGGTGTCACATGACCTTAGATCACCTCTTGCCACCGTAAAAAATGTGATAGAGATAATTATTGAGGGCCAGGCAGGGGAAGTAACAGACGCTCAGCAACATCTCCTCAATTTAGCAGATAAAAAGATAACTATGCTAAATTATCTCGTAGAAGACTTGCTGGACCTATCCAAAATTGAGTCAGGCCAGATGAGAATGGAATTTGCTTTGGTAGATGTAGTTGAAGCAATCAATGATGTCTTGACTACCTTGGACTCAAAAGTGCAAGAAAAAAAGATACGGATTAATACAAACTTAGAGTCAGAAATTCCAAGGATTTATGGGGACTACCAAAGAGTCGTTCAGATACTTATGAACATAATAGGTAACGCTGTAAAGTTCACAGATAAGGGAGTTATTACGATTCAATTAAAAAAGGAAAATGGGTATGCAAAAGTATCTGTTAAAGATACAGGACCTGGTATTGCCCCAGAGGATGTGAAAAAGATATTTGATAAGTTTTATCAAAGTAAAGTATCTATAAAAGGTAGCTCAAAAGGAGTAGGGCTGGGACTTACAATTGCAAAAAAATTGGTTGAAGCACATAAAGGTAAAATAAAAGTAAGAAGTGAGCTTGGAAAAGGTAGCACTTTCCATATCTTGCTGCCGTTTTCAAAAAAGAGAGAGAGGTCATAATGAAAAAAGTCTTGCTTGTGGACGATGACGAAGATTTTGCAGAAACACTTAATTTTTACCTCACACAAAAAGGATATTTAGTAAATACTGCCAAAAGCAGTGAGGATGCATTCAATAAGTTGAAAAGTGAGATACCGGATGTTATACTTTTAGATATAATGCTCCCTGGTATAGACGGAATAGAGATGTGTAAGGAGTTGAAAGCCGATTCTGATTTGTCATCTATACCTGTTATAATGGTAACAGCAAAAAGAAAAAGGAAATACATAGAAGACTCTATGAGAACAGGAGCTGATGGTTATATTCCAAAGCCATTTAATTTGCCCAGATTAATAGAGAGGATTGAGGAGCTTACAAGCAATCCGCAGCAAAAACCCAAACAGGAGATAAAATGAAGAAAGTTTTACTTGTAGATGATGATGAAGATTTTATAGAAACAGTTAAGTTTTATCTGATACATAGCGGATATTTGGTGAGTGTCGCCAAAAATGGTGAAGAAGCATTCGATAAATTGAAAATCGGCAAGCCGGATATTATACTTTTAGATGTAATGATGCCCGGAATACAGGGAACAGAGGTATGTAAGAAGCTGAAAGCCGATTCTGATTTGTCATCTATACCTATTATGATGGTAACAGCAAAAGGACAAAGAGAAGATATAGAAAATGCCATAAAAGCAGGAGCGAATGGTTATATCCCAAAACCTTTTAGTTTGCCAAGATTGGTAGAGAGAATAGAAGAACTTATAAGTAGAACTTAATTACGAATTAGAAAGAAATATTAAAGAAAAATGGGAGTCACAGAACTAAATTCAGTTAAACCCGATATGGTATTGGCAAAACCAGTACATAGCCATTCGGGAGTGCTTCTATTAAAAGAAGGCAAATCGTTAAAAGAGAAGGACTTGCTACTCCTTGAAGCATGGGGGGTAAAAGAAGTTGATATAGAGGGAATTGATGTCGCTCAATCCCAAGAGCAAGCACTATCTCAGATATTAAGCAAAGAAGAGATTTCTGCTCTTGATGCAGAACTTGATAAAAAGTTTTCAAACCAACCAGAAAGTGAGATAACAACAGAAATAAAAAAAGCAATGCGAAGAATAAAAATAGAAGAAATTGTGGAAGCCAGGAGACAACAAAATGGATAAAGACACTTTATGGAATAAAATCAAGAAAATGAGTGAACTCTCTACACTTCCTGAAGTTTATACTAAGATAACAGAACTTATAGATGACCCAAGAACCTCAGCGGCGACTTTAGCCAGTGTCATTTCTCGAGACCAAGTCCTCACAGCTAAATTATTAAGAATAGCAAACTCTCCTTTCTATCGTGCTTCTGCAGAAAAAATTACTTCTATCACTTTCGCCGTTGCATTGCTGGGTTTTAATGCCACAAAAAATCTTGTCTTGTCCGCATCTTTGTTTGATTTATTCCATGATTTCGAAAAAGACTTCCAAGCTGTCGTGAGAAGCGTATGGGAACATTCCATAGCTTGTGCAGTTGGAAGTAAAATAATAGCACAATATATTCGCTATAAACAGCCAGAGGAAATGTTTGTAATCGGATTACTACATGATATTGGCAAAATTGTGGAACTACAAATTATGCCCAAAGAGTTTAGGGAAATAATAAATTTGACAAGTGATAACGGATTGCTCATAAAAGATGCAGAGGAACAAATTCTTGGATACACACATTCTTATGTGGGAAAACTGCTTGGCAAACACTGGAATTTATCTCCTCAGATAATCAATTCCGTTGAGTTTCATCACTCTCCAGAAGAAGCTAATGAATTTCAGACTCCTGTTTCTATTGTGCATATTGCAGATGTTTTCAGTCATACCCTGGAATTGGGAGGAATGGATGGCAAGATTCCTATTCTGAACAACAAGTCCTGCGAGTTACTTGAGTTAAAAGTTAGTATGATTGAACCTATTTTGCGAGAACTTAAGAGAGAATGGAAAGATGCTGTTGCATTCCTTTTCCCAGCAAAGTGAGATACTCTTGATGATTTATTCATATCTTATCAATATTTTCAAAGATAAAAGAGCGGCTTTCCTTTCTCTCATTGACCCGGATGCTAACGATTCTGAACCCCGCATTAAAAGTATATGTGAAGGCGGAGCAGATGCTATACTTGTTGGTGGAAGCACTATAGGAACTGCTGACTTCGATAGCTTCGTTCAACTCGTTAAATCTTTAGCAAGCGTTCCTGTTATCATTTTCCCAGGCAGTTCTATGCAAATATCTCCCAATGCTGATGCTATTTTGTTTCTCTCTCTGCTTTCAGGCAGAAACCCGGAATATCTGATAGGAGAGCATATCAAGGCATCTCCAATTATTAAACAATTTGGACTTGAGGTTCTTCCGACGGGCTATTTGCTCATAGAATCAGGTGCCACGACAAGTGTTTTGTCCATCAGCCACACCTTGCCTATCCCACGGAATAAATCGGATGTTGCAAAATATCATGCACTTGCCGCAGAATATTTGGGAATGAAGTTCGTGTATCTTGAAGCAGGAAGTGGAGCTCAAAATTCAGTCCCAGAAGATATGATAAGTGCAGTCAAGGATTATATAAGTATTCCAATCATAGTTGGTGGAGGAATCCACACTCCAGAGGAAGCAGAGGCAAAAGTTAAAGCAGGTGCCTCGTGCATTGTAATCGGAAATGTCTTGCAAAAGAACCCTGAGCTAACAAAAGATTTCGCAGATGCAATTCACAGGAAATAGAAGAAATAATAGTTAAGATAAGTAAGCGGATTTAGCAGATAAAGCGGATTAAAAGATGGTTTGTTTTAATTCATTAAATCAGTTTAATCCGTTCAATCCGCTTACTAAATAAAGGAGGTGAGAGATGAACGAAGTTAATACAACTGCTCTTTTGGAGCGAGTTAAACGATTGGAGCGTCAGAATAAACTGATAAAACTAACTGGGATTGTAGTAGTATTGGTGATGGCATTTGTGCTTCTTGTGGGAGCAAAAGAGAAAGTGCCAAAAGAGATTGTGGCAGAGAAATTCCGTGTGGTAGATACACAAGGACGAACTCGTGCTATCCTTTCCGTTCTCCAAGAAGGTTCAGAATTGCTTGAAGGTTCAGGATTGCTTCTTTATGACGAGAAAGGAAGAACTCGTGTTGGCCTTTCCGTTCTCCAGGAAGGTTCAGGATTGCTTGAAGGTTCAGCATTGAGTCTTTATGACAAGAATGCTAGTATTATCCTTGCCCTTGACCAAAAAGGTCAAAGATTGGGTTTTTTTGACAAGAATGGGAAAAATCGTGCTCTCCTTGCCGCTGACCAATTAGGTACAGCATTGTATCTTCTTGACGAGAATGGAAAAACGGTGTTTTCTGCTCCATAGCGTAGACGGTTTAAAACAAAGAATTAGATGAATGGTCTTATGGTTGGATTGTCGGATAGTTTAATGGAGGTCAGTGTGAGAGATAGAGAGTTCTCCCACGAGAAGGAAGAGTTCTCCCACGGGAACGGAGAGCTATCAGTCGGGAATGGAGAGCTATCAGTCGGGAATAGAGAGCTATCGGTCGAGAATAGAGAGCTATCGGTCGGGAATAGACAGTTGTCGGTCGGGAATGGAGAGCTATCGGTCGGGAATCGGGATGTCCCAATCGGGAATCGGGAAGTCCCAGTCGGGAATGGAGAGCTATCGGTCGAGAATGGACAAGTGTCGGTCGGCAATGGACAGTTGTCGGTCGAGAATAGACAGTTGTCGGTCGGGAAGGAACAGGTGTTTCTACCCAGCTTTAGCTGAGGGTTAAACCCTGCACTAAAGTGCGGTAGAAGAAAAAACAAAAGAGGAGGTAAGAATTATGAATAGCCGAATTACAGTAGACCCAAGAATTTGTGGGGGAGAGCCCTGTATTAAAGGGACTCGCATTCCGGTGCATACTATTCTTTCTCATCTTGCGGCAGGAGAGGATTATGAAACCATACTCAAAAACTTTCCAAGATTATGTAAAGAAGATATATTAGCTTGTCTGGACTACGCTTCTTATACTACCGCAGAAAAGGTAGGAACTCTGTGAATGTAGTAATTGATGAAAATGTTAGCTTTTCAGTGGTTGAGGAGCTAAGACGCAAGGGTCATAATGTCATTGCTGTATGTGAATTGGCTAAAGTGTCTCTATCAGATGAATCGGTTTATGAGATTATGAAAAAGCATAATGCTATTTTAATCACGCGAGACCATCATTTCAAAAACTCTTTACGATTCCCAACTAAAGATACGGATGGAATCATTTACTTGCGTGAAGGAAATATTACTTCGGATGAAGAAACAGAGTTGGTGAGGAGATTTTTTGCCAAATACGAAATTGAACAGATAAAAGAGAGGTTCGTTACTCTTTATAAACAAGGCATTAGCATAAGAAAGCCACAAATGTAACTTTATAGAAAAATGAAAGGAATTATACTTGGTGGAGGTCTCGGAACAAGACTTTATCCGCTGACAAAAATAACCAACAAGCATCTTCTCCCGATATATGATTCCCCAATGATATACTATCCTCTACACACACTTGTAGAAGCAGGAATTAACGAGGTAATGCTTGTAACTGGTGGCAACTCTGCTGGCGAGTTCTTGCGATTACTTGGAGACGGAAGAAAGTTTGGACTGAAAACACTGGCTTATACTTATCA
>JAUWHX010000011.1 GCA_030605695.1 bacterium
TGGTAATCTTGGCAAGAAAAAATTAAGTTATATACTCTTTACTTAATTGTTCCAATTTATCTAAACTTATCCTTGACTTTTTGAGAATGAGGTATAATTTTTAAAATAGGAAGAAAGTATGTCTAAACTAACCGTAACAAGAGGATTTGATCTTTTAGAAAGATTTTTAGCAAAACAAAGGAGCAAAATAGCCAATAAATTAATATCTTCTACTTATAGAAAAGGTTCTATATTAGATATCGGTTGCGGTGTATTTCCATTTTTTTTACTAAATACTACTTTTTCTGAAAAGTATGGATTGGATAAAATTATACAGGTGAATTATGACAAGAAATTTCAAGAGCAGAAAATTGCCTTTATTAACTATGACATAGAAAGAGAAAAAATAATGCCTTTCGATAGTTGCTATTTTGATGTTGTGACTATGTTAGCAGTCATTGAACACATCCAACCAAAAAGAATAGTTGAAATAGCAAGAGAAGTTCGCAGAATCTTAAAAACCGGTGGAATGTGTATTATAACAACCCCAGCATCTTGGACAGAACCTCTACTAAAATTCATGGCTAAATTGAGATTAGTCAGTCCTACCGAAATTGAAGAACATAAATATGCTTATAATCATGCAGAGATTGCTTCTATATTACAAGAAGCAACCTTTTCTATAAATAAATTGCAAATCGGATATTTTGAAATGTTTATGAATATCTGGGCAACGGCGATAAAATAAATTAGGAAATATCGGCAATTTTATATAGTATATGAAGATGAAAGTTTCTGTGGTCATACCTGTTTATAACGAAATTGGGACAATTGAGGAAATTATCTCCCGTATACATGCAGTTCAATTGGAGAAGGAAATTATCATCGTGGATGACGGTTCAACAGACGGGACACGCAAGCGATTAAAGGAGATTAGCAAAGGAAAAGAAAATGTGAGGATATTTTATCATAACCGTAATCGAGGTAAAGGTGCTGATCTGCGAACAGGTTTTGAGGCTGTTACTGGCGATATCATTATTGTCCAAGATGCTGATTTAGAATACAACCCGAGAGAATATCCAATGCTTTTAGAACCTATACTTGATGACAGAGCTGATGTAGTTTATGGTTCCAGATTCCTTGGTGGTCCGCATAGAGTATTATTCTTCTGGCATTATGTAGGTAATAAGTTCCTGACATTACTCTCAAATTTACTGACTAACTTAAATCTCACAGATGTGTGGACTTGTTACAAAGTTTTCAGGAAGCAGGTAGTTAAGGATATTACTTTGAGGTCGAATCGTTTTGGATTTGAACCGGAGTTTACGGCAAAGGTAGCTAAAAAGAATTTTCGGATTTATGAAGTTCCTATAAGTTATAGTGGCAGAAACTATTCTGAAGGAAAGAAAATCACATGGAAAGATGGCATAGAAGGTATTTTCACTATATTTCGGTTCTGGCTCCTTGATTAAGATAATAACCATAGGATAAAATAACAGTATATAAAAACAAAGTGAAGAAGTTAAAGAAATCTATAAGTACTTTAATAGATTATGTAACTTCACTAATACATTCTTCATTACACAGTGAACAACAAAGATGCAGGATTCTCGAGTTTCATTCTATATCTGATGATTTCTCTGGTAGGATGCCAATCTTGTCTCCTTCTGCATTCCATGAATTTATGAAATATATATATAATAGCAAGTATACGGTTATTTCCTTGAACCACTTAGTAGAATGTCTTGAACAAATAAAACCATTGCCCAAGAACTCGCTTGTTATAACATTTGATGATGGATACAAAGACAATTTCCTGACTGCCTTTCCTATTCTTGAAAAGTATAACTTTCCCGCCACCATTTTCCTTGTAACAGGATGGATTGGTAAGAATCCTACTTATTTATCCTGGAAAGAAATTAAGCAAATGCATAGTTCTGGAATATTATTTGGTTCACATACTGATACTCATCCCTATTTGACTAAGCTTCCTCCTGAAAAACTTGAGCACGAACTTAAAAAATCAAAAGAGATAATAGAAAACAAACTTGGCACTGAATGCTGGGCATTTAGCTATCCCTATGGCAAGGTTAATGAATCAATAAGAGAGAAAGTAAAAAAGATTGGATACAAATGTGCTGTAAGCAAAGGAGAAAAAAGTAATACTTTACGCACTCCTTTATTTGAACTTTCCAGAACTTTTATTTATGAGACAGACATTACTCCTCATCATTTTAGAGTCAGATTGTCAGGAGCTCATCAATGGCGTAGATTATGGTCGCAGACTCTATGAGCAATGAATTACAAGGATAATATAAAAAAGAGTCGCTTTTGGAATCAAAGTATTAAACTAATTGTTAATACCTCTTCCTACGGAATCCCATATAAAATGAGAGTGCATCACAGGGCCCATCAGTTAGCTATTAATCCTCCTCTATTAGTAGATATTGAGGGAACAAATGTCTGCAATGCTAAGTGCATAATGTGTCCCCATCCCAAAATGAAACGGGAAAAAGGTATTATGGAGTGGGAGCTTTTTAAAAAGATTGTTGATGATTGTGTCTACCTTGAAGTTCCTGAGGTAAGTTTGAACGGATTTGGAGAGCCCTTACTTGACTCTCTTCTAATAGATAGGATCAAATATTTAAAGAAATCAGGCATTCCTATAGTTCGGATATATACTAATGCTGGTCTTTTAAAAGAAAGAATAGCTGAAGAATTGATTCACTCAGGATTAGACTCTATAAATACTTGTATAGATGGAGTAACAAAGGATGTTTTTGAAAGGATACGACCGGGCTTAGATTTTGACATCGTTGAGAAAAATGTGCAAGAGTTCATAAGATTGCGGAATAAAATGGGTAAGAAAAAGCCAGAGGTCTTTATTGGCTTTCTCCGACTGGCAGAAAATAAAGCAGAATGGAATGCATTTGTCAATCGTTGGAGTCCTGTTGCAGATGGGATTTACAGAGCTATTCCATCCAACTGGGCAAATTCGGTGAAACTGACACCGATTTTAATTGATGATTTTCGCTATCAAAAAGGATACTACAAGTCTCCTTGTATTTTCCTCTGGAAGATGATAAGCATCCAATACAATGGTGATGTTGCATTATGCTGCCGAGACTATGAGGGCAAATTTATTCTCGGTAATTTGCAAGAGAGCAATCTTAAAGATATATGGCATAGTAAGAAATTAAAAACAGCAAGACAATTCCATCTTGACGGAAATATAGAGCGCGTATCCTTATGCGCTAATTGTTCTTCTCCAGATTCTATGTCGCCGACTATATGGTGGAGAGTATAATCATTAAAAGAATCAACCACAGAGACTCAAAGACACAAAGGTCCACAAAGTTTTTTGAAAGTTGTTTTCTCTGTGTTCTTCGTGCCTCTGTGACTTTGTGGTGAAAAATAGATGAGAATTTGCTACATTACACATGGCTTTCCACCTCTAATTGGAGGCACCGAGACACATAACTATTCTTGTGTAAAATATCTTTCTGAGATGGGGCATCAAGTAGATGTTATTATACCAACTACTAAACTATATCTACAAGAAAATCTTGGGTATTTAGAAAATAAAACCCTACCAACAGAATCTTACACATTGCCTGAGTTAAAGAACGTTACCATTCATTATCTTTTTACACACCGTTTTGCAGGATACTATGAGCTTTGGAGGAAAATCAAAGAGATTGAAAAAAATAGCAAGATAGATGTATTTGATATCCACCATATGTATTATGCTCTTGCATTTCCAAAGAAAAGAAATATTGTATGCTCTCTCCATTTTCCAGATTTCTCTTTTCCGTGTATATATTGGCCTTCTGCATACAAAAAAGGATTTTATACATTGGGAACCAAAGATTCTTGTTGCTCTCCGAGGAAGTGCATGAGATGCATTGGAGTTTATCCATATTTAAAATGGAGAGTTGCAAAATATCACGCTACCAGAGTAATCACAAAATATATGGTAAAAAGAAATTACCTGAAGGAGCTAATGGTAATAAGCGATATACCTGAGGACAAAATAGAAGTAATCCCCTATTGGATAGACGGTGATTATATTTTGAAGCAATCTAAATTACAAGTCAGCATTGATGGAGTTAATGAGGGAGATATAGTCTTTGGTTTTCTCGGAAGACTGGATGCTTATAATGGTCCTCTTTTGGTATTGAAGGATTTTTCCATGCTCCTTAAGGAAAAAAAGGATTTAAAACTTTGCTTTCTTGGAGATGGAAGTTTCAGAAAAGAATTAGAAACTTTTTCCAGAAATAATGGGCTACAGGATTATGTTATATTTCTTGGAGCAATCCCTCATTCAGAAATATTCAAGTATTTTTCTATAGTGGACATTTTCGTTTTTGCTCAATGGTATTCCAATCATAACTGGGCACTACTTGAAGCTATGAGCACCAAAAAACCTGTTATAGCTACCAAAACCAGAGATATCGATGAGGTACTAAAAGATAAATACAGTGCCCTTCTCTCAGAGCCAACAGTAGACTCTTTAGCCGAGAAAATGGAGGAGATTTTAAACTCCCCAGAATTAGGTAAAAAGCTTGGCGAGAATGCCTTTAAGACAATAAAAACTAGACATAAACTTGAGAATTTGGAGAAATATGAGGAGCTTCTCTATAAAGTTGCGAGAGAAAGCAAACTATGAGATTTTCTGTAATCGTCCCTACTTATAAAAGACCTGAAAGACTTATAATTTGCCTTTCTTCATTAGAACATCAGATAAGAACCCCAGATGAGATTATTGTAGTTATACGGAACA
>JAUWHX010000049.1 GCA_030605695.1 bacterium
TCCATACGGATCCTTTGGATAATTTCTTTTCTAATGCTTCTCTCCCTCTTGCGAGTCTGGACCTCACAGTCCCAATAGGAACTCGCAGGGTATCTGCTATCTCTTGATAAGACATATTATTAAAATACTTAAGTGTTATCGGCTCACGATACTCAAATGGCAAGGAAGCAACTGCCTTCCGCACTCTGATTTTTGAATCAATGTCATCATCTGTCCCTGGATTATTTACCTCAACTCGCAGAGACAAGAAGGTATGTAGCTTTTTCTTATGAAAATGCTTCCTACACTCGTTTTTGGCAATCCTATAAAGCCAGGTATATACTCCTGCCTCACCTCTGAACTTCGGAAAAGCTTTATAAGCCAGGAAAAGTGCATCCTGCGTAATATCAGAAGCATCGTCATAGTTTCCTACCATTCCATACACCATATTAAATAACCTCTTAGAGTGATTTTTAACTACTTCTTCAAATTCCATTTCATTTTATAGTTTAGATACAAATAATGCTCAAAAAGTTCCCAAAATCCTATGTTCTAATTCAAGAAGCTTCCTTTTCAGTTTAATACCACCGCTGTAGCCACCTAAATTCCCATCTGAACGAATTACCCGATGACACGGAATTATTATTGGAAAAGGATTGCTCGCAAGGATTCTACCGCAAGCTCTGGGTGATGTGCCTACACGATTTGCAAGCTCCTTATAACTGATTGTTTCGCCATATTTTATTTTCTGGAGCTCCTTTAATAACTTGATTTGAATAGGAGTAAGCCCAGAGAAGTCAAACCGTAGGGGCGATTCGCGAACCGCCCCTACAGTTTTGCCCTGTAAGTAATCAAGTATATCATTTTTTACACCAATTAAGAGGCGGGGTATAAAACCCCGCTCTACATTCTCTCCTGAACGCATCTCTATATCACAAAACTTGCCAAATCTGATTTTCCTGAGTCCTTTTTGGGTTGCTTCTAAAGTAATCCACCCAACCGAACTCTTAAATGAAACGCAAGAAGTTATATATTTCTTTTGCACGGGTTTTTCCTATTCCCGGAACCTCCTCAAGCTCAGAGATTGAAGCTTGCTTGAGCTTCTTAAAACTTGAAAAGTGCTTAAGCAAAAGTTCTCTTTTTTGCTCGCCAATCCCGGGAATTTCATTTAATAACGACTTTGGTTTATCCCGAAGTTTTCTGTGATAAGAAATAGCAAATCTATGAGCTTCATCCCTTATTCTTTGAAGGAGTCTCAAGGCAATAGAATCTTTAGGCAAGGAGATAATTTTGCCATCTGGAGTGTGTAGTTCTTCAAATCTTTTTGCAAGTCCAAAGACTGGAATCTCAGAAGGCATACATTCACGAGCTGCTCTTACTTGCCCTATTCCTCCATCCACAAGCACAAGGTCAGGTAGGGGCGAGGTGACCTCGCCCTTACATTTCTTTGCCCTTCGAGACAGAATTTCTCTCATCATTCCCACATCATCTATTCCATCAACTGTTTGGATTTTAAATCTACGGTATCCAGATTTCAGGGCTCTTCCATTTAAAAAAGAAACACAGCTCCCAACAGCATACTTGCCTCCGATATTTGATATATCAAAAGCTTCAATGCGGGATGGAAGTTTTGGAAGTTTCAAGTATTTCTTGAGTTCATCCAGAACTTTTGGCGTCCCGACAAATCGGGATGCTCTACTTTCTGTTTCAAGCCATACGAGTGCATTTTGTTCAGCAAACTTTATAAGCCCAAACTTCTCGCCTCGCTTGGGAACCAAGATTTTTCGCTTCCCGACCCGTCCAGTGTCCGTGTCGGGACGGGTAAGCCACTTTTCTATCATTTCCTTCTCATCAACTTCCTTAAGGATTATTTCACGAGGAATATAAAAAGCATTTTTATAATATTGCAAAAGAAAAGCTCGCATTATCTCTCCGTTTGTAGCTTTTGATTGAATATGTAAAATGTAATGCTCGGTGCCCAATATTCTTCCCTCTCTCACAAGGACAAGCACAATGCAAGCAGTGTTTCTTTTCCTTCGAAGCCCAAAAGTATCCAGACTGATTGGACGATTGAAAACTACTCGTTGCTTCCTTGCTATAAATTGAACACTCTTTAACTGGTCTCTTACTTTTGCCGCATCTTCAAATTTCAGTTTCTCTGATAACTCTTGCATCTTGGCTTTTAACTTTTTCTCTACCTCTTTCGATCTGCCGGAAAGAAAAGCAATAAGTTCCTGTATAATGTCTCCATACTCTTCTTTAGATATTTTATTTTCACAAGGAGCAGGGCATTTTCCTATATGATAAGCAAGACAGACACGGGAGGGTAATTTGCCCTTGCAAATTCTTATCGGAAATATATTAGT
>JAUWHX010000017.1 GCA_030605695.1 bacterium
TCAAGGAGATAGAATTTTACATCCTCTCTATACTTATAATAAAATTTTCCTCGTAGATTCCAGTATGGATGAGGTGCAAAGATATTCTTTGCATCAGTAGATTTCAAAAATGAAAAAGTTGTCCTGTATTTTTCTATAGACTTGAGATTGCCTTGCCACCCCATTCTAATATAAAAGATAGAAGAAACGAGAAGAAAGAACAATACTATCCCGCAAACAATTTTCCTCTTTCTATTTGTGATAAATGTTTGTATCCCAAGTGCTGTAATAAGAACTGCAGGAGCGGAAATTAACGCAAGAAATCTGTCTCTCTTTACTATACTGTAACTTCTTAAACTTGTGCTTCCAAATTCAAGATATAGTAAAAATACTAAGAACCAAATTACAAGGATTATATATTGTTTATTACTCTTATGTCGTATAAAAGAATAGATGAAAGCTATTAAAAAGAAATAATAGAAAAAACCAAAAACGCAATGTGAATATACAAAGTCCTTGACAAAATAATTCAACGAAGTTGCCCGTGATAAGACAGCCGGAAGAGGAAACATCCATTCAAGATTCTCAAATATTCTTGCCGCCGGATAACATCTTGGATTAGCTCTAAGTATCTGGTCATGATACTTAAATCCCTCTATTTGCCACAGAAAATTACCCATTTTATAATAAAAGAGATACAATAACGTGACGAAAACAAGAAAGGATAGCGATATCAATGTATATCTGAATCTCATCTTACGTTGCAACAAAACATAGATTAAACAGACTAAGAAAAATAGGATACTTATTTCTCTTATCTGAAACGCCCAGAATACAGAAAAACCACAAAGTATACAAAGAATATATTTTATTCTTTCCGAATCCACCTTTTCCTGCTTTAGCAGAAAATAAAAAGCCAGTGCAACAAAGAGTGGAGCCATACTATTTGGAAACAGCCGTGTTGATAGAACCGCATGCTGAGGTAAAAAAGAGAGAAGAAAAGCAGCTATAAGACCTACATTTTTGTTAAATAGTTGGCGACCTATAAGATATACTACAAAGATAGTAGCTAATGAGCATATTAAGGAGAAAAGTAATGATAACCACTCATTTATTCCAAAAACTGCCTGAAATAAGGCTACTGGTAACACTAAACCAATACGCGTTGCATAATGGCTTGTCAGACTGAAATAATTCCCACTATGTAATAGGTAATGGGCGTTTTCAACATAAGCAAAATCATCTAGTCCTACCATTCCTGAGAAGAAATATATTCTGAGCAATATTGCGAATATAAGGACTATAAATACCGTCCAAATGTGTTTTTTCTTATCAGTCATACTACTCAAGGTATAAAACTTTAATATTCTCTTCTCTTGCTTAAAATACCTTCTTTATAATTCAGGGTTTGGGTAACGGAATAAAGGAACTTGTTTTGCTTTTTGGATAGATTTCTATTATTCATAATTTAACATTAATTGAGTTTCAAGAAGTTGCTAATCCTTTCCAATAAAGATTTTTAAGTCTGCCGTGGGTTTCTCGTATCTTCTTGACAAATATGACTACCATATTTTTCATAATAGTTATCCCAATATCCGGTTCATCCTCTATTAATTTCCTGAAATTTTGAATATTTATTACTACTGCTTCGCACGATTCTTTGCACACAACGGTTGCTGACCTTGGTTCCTCATCAAAGAAACTCATTTCCCCAAATATATCTCCAGGATTTAGCCGCTCTACCACAAAATGCTTTACCTGTTCGGTTACATCCACCTCTACATTACAAGTACCGCTTATAAGAATATAAAGGTCTTGCGTTGAGTCACCTGCTCTAATAATTGCCTCTCCTGCCTTAAAAGATTTCACATCACATCTCTCGACAAATCTCAATAACTGTTCTTCACTAAGCCCTTCTAATAGTTTTACACCTTTGATTGATTTTGCAAGATTTACATTAGACATATTATCTCCATACTCATATCTATGTTCTGATTACAAGTATCTAAAAATTAGACCCAAACTTTTGAACTTCCGTATACAGACTAAGAAATCAAATCTCTTTTCTTGAAAAATTTATTGTGAGTTTCCCGTATCTTATCAGCAAATATGAGTGATAGATTCCTCATAATAGTTATCCCAATATCAGGATTTTTCTTAATTAATTCTTTGAATTTTTGAGTGCTTATCATTACTACTTTAGATGGTTTTTTGCATACAATGCTTGCTAATCTTGGCTTTCCGTCAAGAAAACTCATTTCCCCAAATATATCTCCCGGAGTTAACCTGTCTACCACAAAATGCTTTACATACTTATCAACATCTACTTCTACGTTACAACCGCCGCTTATAAGAATATAAAGGTCTCGTGTCAAATCACCTGTTCTAATAATTGCCTTTCCTGTCTTAAAAGACTTTATATCGCATCTCTCGGCAAATTTTAATAACTGTTCTTCACTTAGTCCTTTTAATAGCCTTACATCTTTAATTAATCCTACGAGTTTCTCAGGCATATTATCCTCCATTTTTACTCCATAAAATATAGAAATATCCCAATGGATAAACAAATAATAACTTTCAATGCTACTAACAATAAAAAATTTTCTTATTGCAATAATCTTACCTAACAAAAGCTACCTTTGTCAACAAAAATTGTTTGGAAACCCATAACTTATTCAACAAATCAACTTTTTTCAAAGAAAAAAATAAATTTTAAAGTTGCTTGACAGGATGTAGATTCAAGATAATATAGTTTAAAATGGAAAAAGTAAGAGAACTTATAGTTGAGTGGCTCAAGAATGAAAAGATTTTGGGAGAAGAGAATATAGAAGTTATGAATTTTAAACCAGAAATTAGAGGAAAAGAGATGATAGATGTTACAGATTCCAAATTGCAATCCGTCAGCCGACGGACAGATTCCGAATCGCAGGTTGTAAATGAGGAAACATTATCTAAGAAAGAAAGACTTTTAGAGTTTTCTAAATCTGTGATTGGTTGCAAGAAGTGTAGATTGTATGAGGGACGAAAACATTTAGTGTTTGGAGAAGGTAATCCCGATGCAAAGCTTGTATTTATGGGGGAGGCACCTGGAAGGCAAGAAGACTTGACAGGACATCCATTTGTAGGAGAAGCAGGAAAGCTACTCACAAAATTAATTGGTTCTATTGAGCTTCGCAGAGAAGAAATTTATATTGCCAATATAATCAAGTGTAGGCCCCCTGGAAATCGTGACCCGAGACCTGATGAGGTGGAACAATGTATCCCTTGGCTGTTGGGGCAAATTGATATTATAAAGCCAAAAGTAATATGTTGTTTGGGGAGATGGGCAACCTGGAGTTTGCTTGGCAGTGAGAGAGTAAATCCACAAGATGCATTTTCAAGGGTAAGGGGAAAAATCTATGAATGGGAAGGAATAAAGGTAGTGCCAACTTATCATCCGGCGGCATTGCTTTATCATCCTGGATGGAGAGAAAGGGTTGATGTAGATTTAAAGTTGGTGAAAGAGTTGTTAGATGAGAATAGAGTTTAATAATGGCTAAGGATAAAGTAAGAGAAGAACCTCAGGCAATTGAGGCAGAACGGGCAGTTTTGGGATCAATGATACTTGAAAGGGATGCAATTGGGAGAGTTATGGAGATTTTGTCAGATGGTTCTTTTTATCTTGATGCGCATCGACGTATTTATCGGGCAATTATAAAACTTTATGACCAGAATGAGCCAGTGGACCTTGTGACTCTTGCGAATGGATTAAAAAAGAAAAAAGAACTTAAATCTGTAGGAGAAGCTGGATATTTAGCAGAGATTCTTGATAATGTGGTAAGTAGTGCTAATGTAGAGCATTACGCAAAAATAGTTAGAAATAAAGCAACTTTGAGAGATATGATAAAAGCCTGTAATCGTATAATTGAGGCAGGATATGAGGAGCAAGAAGAAGTAGATGAAATGTTAGACAAGGCAGAACATATAATGTTTAATATAAAAGAGAGAAGGGTAGAGAAAGGTTTTATACCTATAAAATCCATTTTAATGCCCGGGTTTGAATTAATGGAGAAGCTTTCAGAAAAGAAAGAATATGTAACAGGTATTTCGTCAAGTTTTACCGAGCTTGATAATTTAACAAGTGGTTTTCAGAGTTCTGACCTCATAGTAGTGGCTGGTAGGCCGTCTATGGGAAAGACTTCCTTTTGTTTGAATGTTGCTGAGGAGGTAGCAATTTCTCATGAACAAGGAATAGGGATATTTAGTTTAGAGATGTCTAAGGAACAAGTAGCAATGCGAATGCTTTGTTCTCAAGCAAGAGTGAGTTCTCGTAGAGTTAGAACTCCTGCATATCTCGAGAAAAGTGATTGGCCGAAACTGACAAGGGCAGCAGGGACTTTATATGAAACTCCAATATTTATTGATGATACTCCAGGTATTTCAGTTTTGGATTTAAGGGCAAAAGCCAGAAGGTTAAAATCAAGATATGATATAAAACTCTTAATTGTAGATTATTTACAACTTATGAGTGGTCCTTCTCGATCAGAAAACAGACAACAAGAGATATCAGCAATTTCAAGGTCATTGAAGGAACTTGCAAAAGAATTAAGTATTCCAATCATTGCTGTTTCTCAACTCTCAAGGGCGCCTGAGACAAGGGGTGGTGCAACAAGACCTCGTCTCTCGGATTTGCGAGAAAGTGGTGCTATCGAACAAGATGCTGACTTAGTGTTGTTTGTTTATCGTGATGAGGTGTATCGTAGAACTCCGGAAAACGAAGGTCTCGCCTCTATTATAATTGGAAAGCAACGTAATGGTCCAACTGGAGAAATTAAACTTGCATTCATTAAGGAATATACAAGGTTTGAAAATCTTGCAAGAACTGAAATGTCGCCGATAGAAGATGAGACAGCGGTTGAATGAAAATACAAAGATTGAAAAAGCGTGATTCGTGTTGGTGGTCCGTGTCCGGACACGAACCACGATTCACGGACACGAAATAATGAAAGGTATACTGAGTTATATTGGAGAAGTAACGCTTTTCATTAAAGATTTTCTGCGAGCACTTCCAAAGTTTTATAAATCTTTTGGTCTTATAGCAGAACAAATTATGCTCATAGGGATAGCATCACTTCCAATTGTTTTAATCACAAGTTTTTCTTGTGGTGCAGTAACTGCACATCAGGCTATGTTTCAGGGTAAGGACTATATGCCGGATATTTATGTAGGGATGTCTGTTATCAAAGCATTTATGATTGAGTTAGGTCCTATTCTGACGGCACTTGTTGTAGGTGGAAGGTGTGGTAGTTCAATAACTGCTGAACTTGGCTCAATGAGGATAACTGAGCAGATAGATGCCTTGGAGACGCTTGCCATAGACCCTGTGAGATATCTTGTCGTCCCAAGAGTCGTTGCGGCTGCAATTGCACTTCCTTTGCTTACTGTGGTTTCCGAGACTATTGGTTGTATTGGAGGAGGTGTTTGTGCTACACTAATTCATAATGTGAAGCCCCTAATTTATGTTGAAGGTTTAAGATTCCAATTTATGTCTCATGAGCTTTGGGGTGGACTCATTAAAGCATTTGCCTTTGGAATAATAATTGGTTTAATGGGATGCTATCACGGATTCCGTGCTACTGGTGGAACAGAAGGAGTAGGAAAAGCGACAACTCAGAGTGTAGTTTCTATATTTATACTGATTTTACTTTCTGATTTTTTTATAGCTCAAATCGTTTTTTAACACAAGAAAATTTGAACCATGAATTAACACGAATGGACACGAAAAACACGAATTTCAGATTTTTATATTTTTAAGTTTTTATATTTATTTGTGGTTAATACATTATGATACAAATTGTGAATTTAAAGAAGTCTTTTGGGGGTAAGGAAGTTCTTCGCGGGATAAGTCTTGAAGTTCCAGATGGAGCTACTACAGTAGTTATAGGACCCTCTGGATGCGGAAAAACCGTTCTCCTGAAGCACATAGTTGGACTAATGAGGCCAGATGAAGGAAAAGTAATAATAGATGAACTTGAAATATCTTCGCTTTATGGTGCTTCTCTTTTTAAAATTAGAGAATGTATTTCAGTGGTATTTCAAAGTTCTGCACTTCTTGATTCTCTTACTGTGGGTAATAATATAACTCTTGGGCTTCGGGAACATACAAAACTACGAGAGCCAGAATTAAATGAGATTATCAATGAGAAACTTGAGATGGTCAAGCTTGAAGGCACGGCGGAGCTAATGCCAGCGGAGTTATCCGGTGGTATGAAAAAGAGAGTAGCAATTGCACGGGCTATTGCTACTAATCCAAAATATATTCTCTATGATGAGCCTACTACGGGACTTGACCCTGTTACAGCTAATAAGATAGATGAACTAATTTGTGCCCTTCAGAAAAAGCTCAAAATTACTGCAATTGTTGTAACTCACGACCTTATTTCTGCATATAAGATAGGAGATAAAGTTGCTATGCTAAGGGAGGGAGAAATTATTTTTGAAGGAACACCGGAAGAGATAAGAAATTGTGAAGAACAGAAAGTCAAGGAATTTGTGAGAGGGAGGATATATGAATAAACATACAAAAGTAGGAGTTTTTGTTGTCGTTATTATAGCAATTCTAATTGGGGCGTGGATTTGGTTAGCACAGATTAAATTTAGAGGAAAAGGACAGGAAGTATTGGTTCGTTTTCCTGATGTTACAGGGCTTAAGATTAATGACCCGGTTAAAGTGTGGGGCGTGGAGAAGGGCAGTGTAAAAGGTATAGAATTCACTCGCGATTACATAGAAGTGAAACTTTTCTTGGAGAAGGAAGTGAGAGTTTATACGGATGCTCATGCTAAAATTCTTGATGTAGCAATGATATCTGGAACAAAATATATAGCTTTTGAACCCGGACAATCTGGAATTCCTCTTGCCCCGAATGCATCTGTTCCCGGAGAAGCGTCGCTTGGAATTCCTCTTAGTATGATAGGTGATTTAGGTGCAAAATTTGGTGCTATTCTTTCCATTGTTGAATCTACCGAGCTTATCAATTCATTAGGTTCAACTTTACAGAATTTGGAGGAGACTACAAAACACCTATCCCAGATAGTTAAAGAAAATCAATCTGATTTAAGAACAACTATTAACGATTTACGATTAACGGCTAACAAGATAGGAAAAACCACATCACACGCAGACTCTCTTCTCTTAAGTATAAAAAGAGGAGAGGGAACCCTTGGGAAACTTGCAACTTCTGACAGTTTGTATCAGGAACTTAATTCTACTCTGATTTCAATCCGTGAACTTGCTGAGGACATCAAAGCCAATCCAAGACGGTATCTTAAAATCTTTTAATCTAACCGCAGGTGGACACAGATATTTTGTTTTTAACCACGAATTGCACGGAAGAAGAATTTTTGATGTTCCAAAATGGAATTTCAAGTTTGAGGTCACAATTTGTGACCTCAAGTTAAGAAACGAGATGAAAGAAATAGTCCCACGAGAAATAATAGAAGGTAAAATTTTACTTATCCGTGGACAGAAGGTAATGCTGGATAAAGACTTGGCACAACTTTATGGTGTTACGACAGGAAATTTAAATAAAGCGGTGAGTAGAAATTTAGACCGTTTCCCAAACGACTTTATGTTTAGATTAACCAAAGAAGAACTTGAAAACTTGATATTCCATTTTGGAATATCAAGTTGGGGTGGAATCCGCAAGCTTCCTTATGCCTTTACTGAACAAGGTGTAGCAATGCTATCCAGCGTATTAAGAAGCAAGAGAGCTATTCAAGTGAATATTCAGATAATGCGAACCTTTTCTAAATTAAGACAGATATTAATAGCTCATTCTGACCTCAAAAAGAAAATAGAGCAAATGGAACAAAAGTATGATAAACAATTTAAAGTGGTCTTTGATGTTATAAATAGAATGTTAGAGCCACCCAAAGAATCTAAAAAGAAAATAGGGTTTTTATAAGTAGAAGTCAGCAAGAGTGAAAAATAAATGATATATCATAAAATGTTAAACAGCCAATAGTTATTTAACTTCCTGTTATTGCGGGGAAAGGAAAAGGAGGAAAAATGAGTGAGAAGAAATTTGTTATGGATGGCACTCTATTATTAGCTTTAGTAGGTGCGGCTGCATGGTTACCACAGATAATTTCTTGGCTTTATGCTCGATTCGTAAAGCCGAAATTACGTTTTGTCCCGGAGGAAATGACCGATATAGGATATACTTCTGATGGGCCTATATTAGATCAAACTTTCGCAATTGCTACTTCAAAAAAAGATGCACTTGTGGAAAAAATTAAACTTAAAGTTATTCACGAAGATGGGGAAAAGCATGATTTTCATTGGAAATTCCTTGATGAAAAAGGCGGTGAAATTATAAATCCTGCAGGTGAAAAGTTAGAAATTGGAAAGCACCAATCAGCAATTGCTTTAAAAATAAGCACACTTGGTTTAGCTGAAAAAAAGATTAGATTTTGGGATATCTCTTATCAGAACAAATTATTTCTTTATATTAGAGCATTTCAAGAAAAAGTGTCATATCTTAAAAAAACCAAATGCGAAAATTATCAAGAAGAGATAATTAAAACAAAAGAATTTTTAGACATTCTGGATTTCATTAAAACAGGATTTTGTTGGGAAAAAGGAAAATATGATGTTTATCTTCATGCTTACGAGACTTCCTTGAAAAATCCTCATATGGAACAATTTCAATTTGAGTTATCTAAAGAAGACATTGAACTGCTTGAGAAAAACATTAAAGAAATACAGGAATGGTGTAAAGATATGGTTTTGTTAGAAGGGAAAGATATTAAAGAATGGCCTAAACGATTTTGGAATTGGGTTTATCCGAGGTTTTATAGAGCACAATAATAGTTCAGGAATAGAGCTTGAATATTGAATTATCACGAAGAAAAATGAAGGATTTAGGGAGGTTAAAGCAGTGTGGGAGAGACCTCTGGTCTCGATTCTCAAGGTCAGGAGACCTTTCCCACAAAGAAGTATGAAGGATTTGGGAAGTTCTGTGAACGACTTGGGAACATTCCCGAACGATTTGGGAGCATTACCGAACGACTTGGGAGCATTCCCGAACGAATGGGGAGCATTCCCGAACGACTTGGGAGCATTCCCGAACGACTTGGGAGCATTCCCGAACGACTCGGGAGTATTCCCGAATGACTTGGGAACCTTCCCGAATGGATGGGACATTACCCCAAGAGGATGGGGGCATACCCCGAAAGTTTCACATAATGGCTAAACAGCAAAGGAAGTATGTTTGTCAGGAATGTGGTTATTCATCACCTCAGTGGCTTGGTAGGTGTCCCGGTTGTGGTGCCTGGGATACATTTATAGAAGAGATAAGTAAAGTATCGGCGGGTTTAAAACCCTCCACTACAAAGATTCCTGCAAAATCCCTTTCTGAAATCAAAATATCTCCTACGATTAGGATACACACTAAAATTCAGGAGTTTGACAGAGTTCTTGGAGGAGGTATAGTTGAGGGCTCATTAGTGCTTGTGGGTGGAGAGCCGGGGATAGGCAAGTCCACATTGCTTCTTCAG
>JAUWHX010000090.1 GCA_030605695.1 bacterium
TGCGGAGACTCGTAAGCTATATAAAGCCTTATAAATTACTGATTGCAATAGCTATTTTCTTTTCACTCCTACACACAGGGGTTAATTTGTTACTTCCCTGGCTCACAAAGATAGTAATAGATGATTATATCTTACTCTCGAATCTACAAGGACTAAAAAAGATTGTATTCATTTATTTCGTGCTTATTATTGCGGGGTCTTTATTTAGTTTCGGAATGATGTACCTGATGCAGTTAACAGGGCAACTCGTAATCCGAGACCTGAGGGTTCAAACTTTCGCACATCTCCAGCGTCTTCGCATATCATTTTTTGACCGCACTCCTATTGGAAGATTAGTTACCCGCGTGACAAATGATGGAGAAGCTATAAATCACTTCTTCTCGGAGGTCATAGTGAGAATTTTCACCGATATTTTTATGCTTATCGGTATAATAATTGTGATGCTAAAGCTAAACATCAAACTCTCGCTAATTACTTTCACTGTTCTAATCCCACTTATTTTTATGATGAACATCTTTAGAATCAAAGTGAGGATAGTCTATAGGAAAATAAGAAAATGGCTTGCAAAAATAAACGTGCACTTAAACGAGACTTTCACGGGGATAAAAGTCATTCAATTATTTGCTCAACAGCCCAAAAATTATCGGAAATTCAGTGATGTAAATCATAATTATTATCAGGCAACGATGCAGCAAATAATAATATATGGCATTTTTATGCCACTCATAAACCTTTTTCTCGCTTGCGGAGTTGCTCTTATAATTTGGTGGGGTGGTGGTTCGGTAATTCAGGGAGTTTTATCGTTAGGGACTCTTGTTGCTTTCCTTTCTTATATTCGTATGTTCTTCCGACCAATTCAAGAAATTTCTCATCAATTCGATACTATACAGTCTTCTTTCGCCGCTACGGAACGGATATTCAAACTTCTTGACACACAGGAATTCGAATCATCTATAGAATCACCAAAAACCTTAAAGGAATTTCGCGGAGAGATAGAGTTCAAGAATGTATGGTTTTCTTATAACAAAGAATGGGTCCTTAAGGATGTTCGTTTTCATGTCTATCCCGGAGAAAAGGTAGCTATTGTGGGCCCAACTGGTGCTGGGAAGACTTCTCTTATCAATTTACTTACCCGATTTTATGAACCACAAAAAGGAGAGATTCTCATTGACCAGACTCCTCTCCGGAATATAGATACTTCATTTTTAAGAACTAATCTTGCTGTGGTCTCTCAGGACGATTTCATCTTTAGTGGCACTATCAAAGACAATATAAGATTGAGGAATTACAAGCTTTCAGATACCGAGATAAAACATGTTGCAGAGTTCGTGAATGCCGATAAATTTATACAAAGACTGCCACAGGGCTATGACCAACCAGTTAAAGAAAGAGGAGCGAACTTATCTTGCGGGGAACTTCAATTACTCTCTTTTGCAAGAGCAGTTGCGACAAATCCAAAAATCCTAATACTTGACGAAGCTACTCGTGAAATAGATTCAGAGACAGAGAAATTGATACAGGATGCGATTGTTCATCTTCTCGAAGGGCGGACATCTATCGTAATAGCACATAGATTATCTACTATCAAAAATGTAGACCGCATAATAGTCTTGCGTCGTGGAGAAATAATCGAAGAAGGAACACATCACGAGCTTTTGAAAAAGGGAGGCGCTTACAAGACCTTGTATGAACTTCAATATAAATGACAATTTCAAATCTTAAATAATATCAAATGTCAAAACTCAAATATCAAATTTATTGAATATACTAATGAAAGTATAAACACGAATGGCACAAATTAGACGAATTACACTAATTTCTTATTTTATGAATTTCTTTGTAGTATTCGTGTTTATTCGATTAATTCGTGTAATTCGTGGTTCAAGTTTTTTCTTTGTGAGCTTTGTGCCTTTGTGGTTAATCTTTATCTAATGAAATGAAACTAACTAAATACATCTGGACAAGAAAGACTATCCATCTATCAGCGTCTCTTTTGCCGATTCTTTATTATCACTTCTTTTCCCGCTATCAATTCTTTATAATCACACTCGTCCTCACTCTCATTGCTTTATTAACCGAATTCCTGAGATTCAAGAACGAAAGGTTTGCCTGCTTGTTTTATAAAGTCTTTGGCAAATTGCTCTGGACTCACGAATCAAATACCCTCACTGCTTCAACCACATTTATTATAGGAGCTCTCATCGCCACGGCTCTTTTCTCGAAAACAATCACTGTAACCGTTCTTCTCTTCCTCACTTTTGGGGATACGATTGCTTATTTTGTGGGAAACACGATAGGAAGAATCAAGCTATTTGGCGAAAAGACTCTGGAAGGTGCTATTGCTTGCTTCCTTATGTCGTTAATTATTGCCTTGATGATTCCGGGTATAGAGCTCTGGCAAGGGATTCTTGGTGCTCTCGTTGCCTCTATAGTTGAGCTTCTTCCCTGGCGTATAGATGATAACTTCTCCATTCCCGTAATAGCAGGTGCCTTCCTCCAACTCTTTACTCATATCTAAACATTTTTACAACGGGGTAAGTAAGAGTTTTTACTCTCATTCCGTCAACCGACGGATTGAAGCAAGTCTGTCATCCGTTAGCTAACGGATTGGGTGAATATATGGAGATACAACAATAGACACTTTTCCAATAAATAGCTTTCTCCAAAAAAAACTTGACATTTCCAAAGTATCCTATATATTTTTGCATAATGAAAAAGTTTTCTCTCATTTTAGGCACAATGTTCCTATGGAACTTATCACATGCAGAATTTCCTAAAAGGACTCCACTTACTCTGTTTTATGCAGATACATTTTGTGGAGATTACACTGCAAAAGGAGTAGGAATTCGCGGTACTTGGTCAGGAGATATTGTAATTAGTGATATTCCAGGAGGTGCTACAGTAAAAAAAGCTTGGCTCTATTGGATGTTTCTTAAACCCACTTGCCCAGCTGGAAATGGAGATTTTGATGGTCATCCTATTACAGGAACCTGCATAGGAAGAGATATAGACCCTGGTTGGGCTCCTTCTGATAGCTCTTTCGCTTTTAGAAAAGAGGTAACCCCTTGGGTCTCAGGTAATGGAACTTATCCTGTTAGTTTTAGCCATTCAGGGGCGTGGGTACGAGGAGAAGGAGCAAGCTTGGTAGTATTATATGAAAAAGCCACAGACCCAGAAAAAGTCTTCTTAATATATGATGGAAATGTAGAATTAGAGGGTAGTGGAATAGCAGGAAGGATAAGAACATACGACTGGACAATGCAAAGCTTTAAAGCTGATAATCCTGTAACTTCTGCAAAAATTACTTACATTATTGGTGATGGTCAAGAAGAACCAACCATAAGAATTGATTCAGTTTATTATAATAGCTCCTTATTGGATACAAATTGCGCATCTCAATCTGATGGTGAATACTGGGATACTAAAACTTATGATGTAACTGCTCTTACACCCGGAGGAAGTACTCAAGCTTCTTGTAGAATCGCAGTAAATCCTCCTCCCAGTGACCTCATCTGTTTAGAGGCATGCATTCTTGCTGTATCTTATAATAGTACCGGAGGAATAGAAGAGGATATAAACCACAAGACCCAAACCATAAAATTAGAGGTCTATCCTACCCCATTAAGTCAATCTGCGGTCATTAGTTGTCAGTTGCCAGCCGAAAGTCCGATCTCGTTAGAGATTTTTGACCTTTCTGGAAAACTGGTAAAAAGCTTACTTCCTATATCTCAAGGTCGTGGGTACTATGAAATGAACTGGGATACACAAGAAATACCCTCTGGTATTTATTTTGCGAGACTCAAAACAGACAATCATAAAGTAACAAAAAAGATAGTAATAGCACGTTAACTCAGATTATAATCCTTCCAGAAGTTTTTGGATTATATCTGTCCAATCTCCCCTTTTAACTCAATCCTGGTTTAGGTTATACGAGCACTATTTCAAGAGCTTTCTCGTCAACTTACCTCCCATTATTTTGGATAATTTTATTGACGATTTTATAGAGGGTGGTTATGTAGGGTCATCAGCCAAAAAGGAAATCGTTTTTTCTTGACAAGGATGGAGAAAGGCATATTTTTAGATAATGCTTTTTTGGCTGATTTTTCTTTTTGGAGAAAAGATAGTCTCTCCTGATGGTGGAGTGCTTGAGATTTCGAGGGAAATAAACCTCCCTATACCTATTCAACAAATAATTTCTCCTCCCACCGAAGTTCAGGTATTTGATAACCCTAACGATAAAGGAAGTTCCATTACAATAGAATGGAAACTTTCTTCAGATGATTCTATGGTTTCTCGTTATGAGATTTTTAGGTCCGACGGTGAAGAATATAAATCAATAGGAATAGCCATACGGGGCTCAAATAGATATGATGACCAGGATGTAGTTGATGGGAAAGAGTATTGGTATAAAATCAGGGCGATTGATAGAGATTCTGAAAGTATATATGCAGATTCAGAGGTAGTGGGTCCTGTAGTGTCCATTGCTCAATGGTTTCATCGTGGTAGGTGGAATGCTTTGATTTTAGGTATAATAGTTTGTGGGTTGTCTCTTTTGTATATAAGGAAGGCAAAGCGAGGCGATCCGCTTTTTATACGAAGAATTTCAGGACTTGAGGCAGTAGATGATGCAGTAGGTAGAGCGACAGAGATGGGTAAGCCCATACTTTATTTAACTGGGCTTCTGGATATGAGTGATATATCAACAATTGCGAGTTTATCTATTTTGAAGAGGGTAGCGAATAGAGCGGCATTTCATAATACTCCGCTGATTGTTCCTGCATACGACCCTATTGTGATGAGTGCAGCTCAGGAGATAGTTAAACAAGCTCATTTGGAAGTAGGGAGGCCTGATACTTACGATGAGTCGCGGATATTTTATTTAACAAACAGTCAATTTGGATATGCGGCTGGGGTTGATGGAATTATGTTGCGTGAGCGTCCTGGAGCTGTGTTTTTGCAAGGATACTTTTTTGCTGAATCTTTGATACTTGCGGAAACTGGTGCAAGTATAGGAGCAATCCAGATTGCTGGAACTCCATCGACTTCACAACTCCCATTCTTTATTGCAGCATGTGATTATACATTAATTGGTGAAGAGATGTATGCGGCTTCTTCATATCTTTCAAGGGAGCCGACTTTGCTTGGGAGCATAAAAGGGGAAGATTACGCAAAAATGATTATTATAATAGTAATTGGAGTTGGAATACTGCTTGCTACACTTAGTAATTTTGGGGTTCTTAAAGATGTAGCGTCTCAATTTATTAACTGGTTTGCACCGGCATAGAATTAGTTGTTAGTTGTGCAGGGACAAAGAGGAAAGATGAAGAGAGTATTTAGTTTGATTGGAATAATTGTAGGGACACAATTTATTGTGTCCTTGCCTGCAATTGCAGATGCGCCTGATACCCTGTGGACAAGAACTTATGGAGGAACTTCTGATGATTTTGGCACTTCTGTTCAGAAGTGTGCAGAAGGGGGCTTTATAATTGCAGGATATACAAAGTCTTTTGGTGCTGGCAATTATGATGTCTATCTTATAAAAACAGATACAACTGGTGATACTTTATGGACAAAAACTTATGGCGGAACTAACTGGGATTGTGGCAGTTCTGTAGAAGAGTGTGCAACGGGTGGCTTTATAATCGCAGGAAAGACAGAGTCTTTTGGTGCTGGCGTGTATGATGTCTATCTTATAAGAACAGATACAACCGGTACTCCTCTCTGGACAAAAACTTATGGCGGAAGTAGCTATGATTATGGCTATTCTGTAAAGGAGTGTGCAGGTGGGGACTTTATAATCGTAGGAAGGACAAATTCTTTTGGTGCTGGCAATTATGATGTCTATCTTATAAAAACAGATACAACCGGTGATACT
>JAUWHX010000071.1 GCA_030605695.1 bacterium
CCAAAACTTGCCACAGTAAACTCCTCTCAAATTTAACCTAAAGCAAGGTAAGAAACAGGTTTACTATGTTGCTAAAAACGTCTCAAAAATGAAGTTTTCGGGTATAAGAATAATAGAGGAAAGTATTTAAAGGAGGTGTAACGATGGATTCAATAGCAATCACGATAGGCAGTATCGATACGGAAATACTTAAGGCAGACCAAGAACTGAGAAAGATGCTAATACTTGTTAAATCTTCTGAAAATCCTCCTCACACAATATTGGAAGAGATGACCAGGCTTGAAGGTGTTAAAAAAGACCTCCAATTGGAAAAGGAATTACTGATGGAGCTTATACCGGCATATGATACAATTGATGAAGAGGAAGTGGTGGGAATGGTATCCAATCTCAAAGAACTTTTTACCAAAGATGCCTCTCTTTTTGAAAAACGGAGGTTTGTAGAAAGATTTATCCCTGGGATAGACATTTATCCCTATGAGAGGGCTATCATACATCTCAGTCCAATTCCTTCCCGGAATAATTTCATAATTGGTCATGCCGGGGAGGGGACTCGAACCCCTACACCCTAACGGGCGCTAGCCCCTCAAGCTAGTGCGTCTACCAATTCCGCCACCCCGGCACTTATTGATACAATATATGCCGAAATTTACAAGATGTCAAGAAAAAATGAATTCCGTATTTAGATATTAAGTTAGATATATACTCAAGAAAATACCGTAAACTTCACAATAAGAACCTTGAGGGAGAACCTGCTATTATAATTATAAAGCTTGCCATAGAAAGAAAAGGACCAAATCTAATCTTTTGTTTCCTTAGAAGTATTCCGAAAATCAATCCTATAAAAGAAGCTAAAAAGAGAACCCATAATGCGTCAGCCCATCCCATAAAACACCCAATCATAGCAAGTAGTTTTACATCTCCTCCTCCCATTGCTTCTTTCTTAAAGAGCAATTTGCCCAGTCCAGCAAATGCCATAACAATTCCTGCCCCTACTGCACCGCCTAAAAGAGAGCTGAAGATACCAATTGTAAGGAAACTTGTTGCAAGCCCTAATATGATTCCCGGAATAGTAATAGCATCAGGAATTATCTCTATTTCTGCATCAATAGCCGAACCTATAATAAGTAATGAGAAGAAAGCCAAATACACAGGAAGTTTCACAGACATCCCGAATTTCAAGAAAGTAATGAGAAAAACTCCAGCCGATATAAGTTCAATTATTAAATAACTTAAGGGTATTTTCTTATGACAATACCTGCACTTTCCTCTAAGCAAGCAATAAGAAACAATAGGAATGTTATCATACCATTTTATCGGATGCTTACATTGTGGGCAATGAGATGGGGGAGAGGCAATTGACTTTTTTCGTGGAAGACGGTACCTGCACACATTAAAGAAACTACCAAAGCATGCACCTATTATAAAAAATAATGCTTCCATTCCTAAAATATTAGCACGCAGATATTCACAGATAAAGCAGATTTCCACAGTAGTGGTTCAAAATTTTGAACCCCTACAACTGTGTTTATCCTTTCAATCTGTGTAAATCTGTGTGCCATTTTTGAAAATACTTACCTACCACTTTTTATAAATATCCTGTATTCTTAGAAAGTCAAGCAAGAAAAAATCTGTGTTCATCTGTGGTTGCATTTTTTCTTGACTTTCTTGAGAACCACTGTATTTTTGTGAGAAAGGAGGTACTATGAACGAAGTTAATACAACTGCACTTTTGGAGCGAGTTAAAAGGTTGGAGCGTCAGAACAAGCAGATAAAACTAACTGGGATTGTAGCGGTATTAGGTATGGCATTAGTGCTTTGTTGTGGAGCAAAAGATAAAGTGCCAAAAGAGATTGTGACAGAGAGTTTCCATGTGGTAGATACAGAGGGACGAGCTCGTGCTGGCCTTTACGTTGACCAAGATGATAATATAGCATTGGGTCTTTTTGACAAGAACGGAAAACCCCGTGCTGTCCTTGGCGTTACCCAAAAAGGTCCACAATTGGCTCTTCATGACAAGAATGGAAAACTCTGTGCTTCCCTTTACGTTGACCAAGAAGCAGGATTGGGTCTTTTTGACAAGAATGGAAAACCTCGTGCTATCCTTGCCGTTGACCAAATAGGTTCAGCATTGTATCTTCTTGACGAGAATGGAGAAACGGAGTTTTCTGCTCCATAGCGTAGATGGTTTAAAAAAAAGGAGGTGAGTAAAAATGGCAGAGTCAGGGAGTCATAAACGGGCAAAATCGAAAGCTGCGGGAAAATCGGGGAAGACTGAAGTTCCCATTAAAGGAAATCGTCGTCTTGATGTAATGACCAAGCACAAGGCAGTAGAAATAGAACGGGGAGGACCTTCTCGACTTGAAAAAGCAGCACACCGATTAAAAGATTCTCGGAAATCTCAGAAAGTCCTTGTAACACCATCAAAATCGATGAGCAAAGGACGGGAAGCAATGCGGAAAGTAGGAGTCTCGGGGACAGTTCGTAATATTTCTGGTACAAAACGCTCATATGTTCCTAAGGCAACAAAGTCTTCAGGTAGGAAACGATAAAAATGAAATCACGACTTGTTAGTTATCGAACTCTTGATCATTTTCTCGGTGATGCTGTAAAAGGGCTTTTAATCCCTATTTTGTATTTCGACACCAATGTTTACTTGGACATAATTGACAACGACAACAAATACAGAAACTCATTGAATCTTTATCGCTATGCATGGCAACAACAATGGCATTGCGTAACTTCAATCTTTGCAAAGGTAGAAGCACTTGAAGTTAAACAAAACCGTCAATTTAAAAAGGAAAAACAACAAGCCAGCTGGTCTGATAATCGAATGAAAAAAGAATTGCATAAACGTGACCTTTCTCCTCGCATTTTAGGAAATATCTCAAGGAGCTTAACTGCCCGTTTAAAATCAAGATGTGAAGGTTTCAAAGAATACTCATGTCTTCTTGAAGATGGGTGGGTAAAAGCTGAAGAATTGAAGCGTAAAACAAACCTTACTGATAAGGATTCAATCCACCTTGCTGAAGCTCTTGTTATTGCTTGTGACCTATTTGTAACTCGAGATAAACCCTTACTATCAGTGGCACAAAGACACATATGGGCAGAGTGTCCCGATTCTGTGATTAAAATTCTTGAGTCAGTAGGGGCCAATGGTTGAAAAACATAATGAATAATTTGGGGAGTCTTATCAACAATTGTGGAGTTAGGGAGTTCCGTGTGAGAGACGCGGAGTTCTTTGTGAGAGACGCGGACTTCCGCATGAGAGACGCGGAGTTCCGTGCGAGAGACGCGGACTTCCGCATGAGAGATACGGAGTTCCGTGTGAAGGGTACGGATGTCCGTGTAAGAGATACGGATGTCCGCATGAGAGACACGGATGTCCGTGTAAGAGATACGGAGTTCCGTGAGACTTTCACGGAGTTCCGTGAAACTTTGGCGGATGTTAAAAAAATTGGAACCACGAATGGATACTAATTAACACTAATAAAAAATTGCACACAGATATTCACAGATAAAACGGATCCCCACTGATAAATAATCTGTGTTTATCTTTCCAATCTGTGTGCTAATGTCTTTTCGTGTGAATTCGTGGTTAAAAAAAGAATTTGTAGCAGTGGCTCAAGAAGTAAATTTATATAAGATTTCAGCTGCTCTATGAGCTGCTCCAGAAGAACCAAGCTTCTTCTTTACTTCTCTCAATTTCAGAACCGTCTGTTCTCTGTTTTTTAATATTTGTCTTGCAGTTTCTATGATTTCCTTTGGCTTTGCATTAAATTGAATGAATTCTGGCACAATTTCTTCCCCAGCGATTATATTTGGAAGTCCAACCCATCGCGTCCTGACAAGTAATCGCCCAAAAATATAAGAGATGAATCCAAGTTTATAAATTATTACCATCGGGACTTCAAGTATGCACGCTTCAAGAGTGGCAGTCCCGGATGTAATAAGTGCAAGCTTTGAATCTCTCAATACTTCATAAGTTTTGCCTTCTACTATTTTTATGCGAGTCAGGAGATTCGCCCCTACCAGTCTTTCAATCCAATTCTTATCAATTCCCGGAGCTATTGGGAGCACGAACTCGAATTCAGGCATTTCTTTTACACACTCAAGCATTATAGGCAAAATGCGTTTTATCTCCTCTTTTCGTGAGCCAGGCAGAAGTGCTATTATATCGGGGTTCGGGGTTCGGGGTTCGTGGTTCGTGGTTATTATATCCAGTAATGGGTGGCCTACAAACTCAATTTGTGGGGGCGAAGTTACCTCGTTCCTATCATAAAATTCACGCTCAAACGGCAGGATTGAGATTCCTTTATCTACCAATCGGCGGATTGACTTGATTCTCCATCTACCCCAAGCCCAAATCTGAGGCAGAATATAATAGACTACTTTAATACCTTGCTTCTTGGCTAACTTTGCAAACCTCAAATTGAATCCCGGGTAGTCAATAAGCAAACATACATCAGGACGCTCTGAGAGCATTTTTTGATAAAGCATACGCATAGCATTCCTTATACGAAAAAACTTTGGAATAACCTCTGAAATGCCAACTACAGCTATATCTCTTATGTGATGTGTAAGCTCTACTCCCTCTTTTTTGAGTTTCTCGCCTCCTATTCCAAATACTTTTAAATCGGGGATAAGTTTTTTAAGTTCTTTAATCAGAAGAGCACCGTGCAGGTCTCCAGAGGCTTCTCCTGTTACTATTAAAATCTTTTTCAAGGGATTAAATTCTTTTTTA
>JAUWHX010000025.1 GCA_030605695.1 bacterium
CCAAAACTTGCCACAGTAAACTCCTCTCAAATTTAACCTAAAGCAAGGTAAGAAACAGGTTTACTATGTTGCTAAAAACGTCTCAAAAATGAAGTTTTCGGGTATAAGAATAATAGAGGAAAGTATTTAAAGGAGGTGTAAAAATGGAACCAATTGCAATAACCATAGGAACATCAGACCAAGGTGATATCGTTGCAAGAATGGATAAGAGAGCCGAACTCTTTAATAAGGTCCAGTTGATGGACTTCGTTAAAATTAGGAATACTGTAGGTAGAGTTGTAAGAATTACAGACTCTCACGATTTTTTAACAGATACAGCCCTTATGAGTGTGGCAAAAAAATGCTTGAAGCAGAGAACAAAGCCAAGTCCGGAAACAAGGGACATGCTATTTAAAAAGCTTGAGATAGAGCCACTTGGCACTGTTCACCCAAATGGTGAATTGACGGAATATGAAAGTGGTATCGGCTATTTTGAGTCAGTTCATAAAGCTGATGATAGTGAGATAGGCAAATTATATCCCAACAGCAAAGAAAATAGTATTCCAATAGGTTATGTAGCATCTGGATATCAAACTACTCAAGTGCCATTTAAACTTGATATGGATACTGCTTTAGCAAGGCACATAGCCGTTTTCGGCAAGAATGGAACGGGCAAGACTAACTTCTTAAAGGAACTTATTGCTTCTAACTTAGAACTTGCTAACCCAGTACCTATGCTTGTCTTTGGACACCCGGATTTAGGAGTTGATAATCCAAATGACAATGGTACAAGAGGACTCTCAGCTTTAGGAGATGATAGAATTGTTTTGTTTGGCTATGATAAAAGGATAAAGTTGTCACCGGAGGAACTATCACTTTCTGATATATTTGACCAGTTTGATATGTCAACGAGTATGAGGGATTTATGGGTCCATATGAATACTCGGGAGCCGAAGAGGTTTATTGAAATATTAGCAAATTACGATCTAAATGCCGACCCATACAAGATTCATAGGCAGCAAGTTCCGGACCCAAAGAACAAGGGAAAAACTCGGACGGTTGGCATAGTGCCAATGCCTACAATAGACGCTGTGTCGAAACAAGCACGCATTCTCAATAACTATATAGACGCCAAGGCACCACCAATTGTATCCCAGATACTCATGGAACTCAAGAGAGGAAAGACCGTGCTGGTCAATACATTTTTTATGAGCGATTATTGGCAAGGACTTTTCGTGAAATTACTCTTGAACAGACTCCAGCAGAGTGGTAAATATGCTATGCACAGGAAAGTTGCCCAGCGGTATCTTGTGGTCATAGACGAAGCAAAACATTTCATCGATAGGACTGGCGAGAAAGTAACTGAGTTTGTGATGCAGTGCAGAAAATTTGGAGTTACTCTTCTACTTTCAACGCAATCTCCAGCATCTATCCCAGCAAGCGTATATGGGCAAATATACAGCACCATTTCGTTTCACTTGAACAAAGCAGACCTAAAAGTGCTTGTGGATTATGCTCCGCTGCTTGAAGACTGTAAATCAATGATTTTGAGACCACCACTTAAGAAGAGTTTGGGTCTGGCAATCGTTCAAGCAGTTGGATATCCGTATCCGGCTGTGATAAAAGTCCCACATTTCGAGAGAAGATTCAATTCTTCTTCATAGATTGATTTCAAAAGCAAAAATAGACAATTAGGATAGCGGGAGGTGAACCATAGCCTTCCGCTTCTCTTATTTTAAAGATTGGAGGTTATATGCAGGAAGAAAACTTACTAAACATTTCTATCCCAAGAGCTAGGGTAAAGACAACAGTAGATAGTACTCCGGTAGAGTTGCAGATAGATTATGAGTTAGAGAAAAACAAAGAAGACCTTTGGTATCTTGTAGGTGCAGTTAGTTATGATGGAAAAACGAAGGAAGATAAGCTCTTGGTGGAATCAGAAGAGGTAATGGATATTCTGGATGATTCTCTATCAATAGACGAATACTTGCAAGACGAACAGTTTCAAAATCATCAAAAACAACTTGCAGAGAGGATTGCCGTATCACTTTTATCTGAAGAAGGCTTAAACACTAACAGAGAGAGAGTCAACATTGAACTTGAGTCATATATTTTGCAACAGCACATAGTTCAGACGAAAGGAGATAACCTACTTACTACAATATATGGTATGCTTCGGAATCGTGCTTATATCGGCGAAATGATTTGGAATAGGACTACTAAGAAAGGTAAGCCAAAACCTCAAGAAAAATGGATTGTAAAAGAGAATGCGTTCAAAAGTATTGTGGATAAAAATACATTTGAACAAGTTCAAATAATGTTAGATGCTCGTAAACGAAGATATTTCGAAATTAATGCTGGTGGCAGAAAGCCCAGTAATAAATATCTCTTGAGTAGTGTTATGGTTTGCGCAAGTTGCGGACATCACTATGCAGGACATACTTACGGCAAAGTCAAAAATGGCAAAAAGAGATTTTATTGGTGTTCAGGCTATAAAACAAAGGGCCGGTATTTTTGTAAATGGTTTCCTATAAGTGCCAATTGGATAGAAGATGAACTTTTCAGGGAAATCTATTTGAGACTAAATAGTCCTGAATTAATCAATTTAATTGTTGGCAAGCTTAACAGTAGATTAAACACTCAAGAACAAATCACAGCGGATAGGCTCAAGGAGATGGGGAAGGCACTTGCAAAAGTAGATACAGAGTTGTCCCGATTGATTCGAGTGATTAAGGAAACTGATAGATCTCCCCAAAGTATTGTGGATGAGATTTCATCTCTTGAAGGAGAAAAAGCGCAATTACTTATGGAAAAGGAAGAGATGAAATTATCGAATACTCCTCAGAAGGACGTAACGAAAGAAAATATTATGCCAATATTAGCGGATATTGAAGGATTACTAAGAAGAAACGCTTCCCCCTCAGAAAAAAGCAAGTTTGTAGAGAGTTTTATTCCAAGAGTTGATATTTACCCCCATAGTAAAGCAATAGCTCATATAACATTAGAACCCTTAAAAGGTATTCCCAAGTGTTCATGGCGGTACCGGGATTCGAACCCGGGTTTCATGGCTGAGAACCACACGTCCTAGGCCGGACTAGACTATACCGCCAGAAATAAAATCAAATATCAAAAATCAAAATTATAAATACTCTGCGTCTCTGCGGTGAATAATTATTATCCAAAGAGCCGAGTAAATCTTGCTTGAAATTTATAGTAAATTACACTGGCTGTCAAGAGTTTTATAACATCCCCCGGAATAAATGGCAATACTCCGATAAGAACCGCTCTTTTAAATCCCGCTCCTAAAAATAACCCGAGTTGCAATACTCCGAAAAGCCATATCACGAGTGTCCCAATTGCCATTGACAGAACTATCCAGCCAAAACTTTTTTGATGCCGCACCAAAACTCCAACTACCATCGCACTTACAACAAATCCAATTAAATAACCGCCAGTAGGTCCTAAAAGCCCAAGTCCACACGCAAAAATCGGTAACCCCAGAGTCCCAAGTATTATATAAATAAGCTGTGCTCCTCCTCCATAGCCACCTAAAATTGCACCTCCAAGCAACACAAACATTGTTTGAAGAGTTATTGGAACTGGAGTCCCGGGGATTGGTATCCTCACCCATGCACCAAAAGCTGTCAGCATCACAAAACTCACAACTCCAATCACAAGTGAGCTTACTTTTGATTTTGTAAGCTCTACCTCCCAAATTTTAGCTCCACCATTCATTTCTCCCCTCCTTTCTCAATAAAAATGTTAACCACGGATGAACGCGGATTAACACAGATTTTCTGTGTAATCACAATATTTTTATTATTAACAGGGATTTTAAGAGATTGCAAGAGATTTTTATTTTCATTTCTTGGAATGACTTATCTGTTCTATGGAATAACTCTCTGATTCCTTGGAATGAGTCGTTCATTCCCTGGAATAGGTCTTCCATTCCTTGGGATAAATCATTCATTCCTTTCTACGAGAAAAAATTTTCCTTAAAAATGACTTTGTTTTTGGCTTCTGAAGTTCTTCCTTTTGGACTAACTCAGTTAACTCATTCAGGCTTTGCCCAACTTTCCTTGCCTCAAGAATATCTTGTCTTACTTTTTCTCTCATTTTGTCCATCTTTTCTATAAGCTCAATAGCATTTAAAAATAGAAGGCATGAATCATAGGTATCAATTTGTTTTATGGTTTTCGACTCATCTGAGAGAGATGAGATTTCTTTGTATTTTGCTTCCAGAAATTTTTTTGTTTTTTCGAATACATTTCTCTGAAGAAATCTTAAACTTTCATCATCTTGTTTCAACTCATCCTGTAAGTCTTGAATGCTTTTGTCTAATGCTTCCACGAGTTTATATTTAAACTGATCAGTACGAAATTGTTGGTCAAAATAATGTCGATTATAGTAATCACAAGCCCGAATAGCAGATGAAGATTCTCTGGAAAGACCGGATATCATATCTTGGTTTGAGATCCCTCGCATTGCACAGACCATTCGGTAAATAAAGGCTAATTGTTCTCGATCGAGATACCCACTCTTAAGTTGCTTTGTTACATTATAGGTCCCGTCTACTCGCATCTCTTGTCGTGTGTTTTTGACCTCACAGCCGTTAAGCATCAATTTACCGAGACCAAGAAACACTGCGGTAATATCCGTTAGCACCTCGTTTTCGTATTTGCGAATAAACCCTGTTCCAGAAGAAATACCATTTATTTGTAAATATTTGTGGGTAATTTCATGTGCCAGAGTTGCTAAAACAGCAACATCAAATTTAGCAGTATCATCTGAAATCTCCACAAAAACTTCCTTTTGTCCATATTGAAGCTCTATATGTCCGCCAACTTTCTCTTTTTGTTTGGCTTTGGCAACAATAAAGGTTAGACCATATAATCCAACAAATTCGGCAATTTTCTTTGCTGCCTCTTGAATTGCCAAAATATCTTTTGAGTTCAGCGAAAAAGGTTCCATTATTTGGTAAGTTGTTTTAGCTCCAACTTGTCTCTCAAGCATAATGAGCTTTTTAATGTAATCTTCTATATACAATTGTGACATATTTCCTTACACAACAATTTGCCAAAATGGCATATAACTTGTTCATGTCCGAAATTCGCTTTTTTCATCTGTGTTAATCTGTGGTTTCATTCTTTTTCATTCTTTTCTTGATTTCCTGCTCAAAACCTGAGTTTGAGGATGTATAATATTTACTACCTTTTATCTTTTCTGGCAAGTAATTTTCTTGTGTAGGGGCGTTCAATTGAACGTCCTTACGATTATGCGGATACTTATATTCCTTGCCATAGCCAATTTTACGCATAAGCGGAGTTACTGGATTTCTTAAATGCAAAGGCACTGGCAAACTCCCGTGTTCTTTGACATCTTTTAGTGCCTCTTTATATGAGGTAAGTGCTGTATTGCTTTTTGGAGCAGTTGCAAGATAACCTACTGTCTGGGACAATGGCAGAAATCCCTCTGGCATCCCAACAAACTCAATTGCCGACTTGCACGATGTTGCGAGAACAAGTGCTTGTGGGTCTGCGTTTCCTATATCTTCAGCGGCAAAAATCACCATCCGCCTGACTATAAATAACGGGTCTTCTCCTGACTCAATCATCCTTGCAAGCCAATAAAGTGAGGCATCCGGGTCACTGCCTCGCATACTCTTTATAAATGCAGATATTAAGTTGTAATGCTCCTCGCCCTTTTTATCGTAGAGTAGGGGAGACTCTTGAATAGCTTTCTTAATTGCAGACAAAGTTATTCCCCTTTTCCCATTCTTTAAAGGAGCGGTCAGAGTAGCAAACTCAAGGATATTTAATGCAACTCTTGCGTCCCCATCTGTCACGCGAGCAAGGTATTCTTTAGTAGATTTATCAATTTGCGGATGATATTCCAAAAGCCCCTGTTTAAACTCAAGAGCCCTATCAATGATTTTGAGTATTCCCTGTTCGCCAAGAGATTTAAACACATATGTAGTAGTTCTTGAGAGGAGAGGAGATATTACTGCAAATGACGGATTTTCAGTTGTGGCTCCTATTAAAATTATTGTTCCGTCCTCCACACAGTGCAAGAAAGCATCTTGCTGAGCTTTATTAAATCGGTGGATTTCATCAACGAATAAGATAGTCTGCTTGCCTTGAGCTCTATAAAACTTTGCCTCCTTTATGACTCTCCTAACATCATTCACTCCTGAAAGCACCGCACTGAAGCTGATGAACTTATAATCCTTTATCTTGGCGATAATGTGGGCGAGGGTGGTTTTGCCAGTGCCTGGAGGACCCCAGAAAATCATAGATTGTATTTCTCCTGCTTTTATTGCTCGTCTTATAAGACCGTTTTTATCAACGAGTTCTTCCTGCCCCACAAAATCCTCCAGACTTTGCGGGCGGATCCTATCTGCTAACGGAGTCTTTTGGTTCTTTTGCTCAAAAAGTCCCATAATTCCTTACTTAACCACGAATTTCACAAATTAAACTTGCATATTGAAGAAAGCTCACATTGGCTACACTTTGGTTTAATTGGCTTGCAAATCTCTTTGCCAAATTCTACAAGTGCCTTATTTAGCCATCCCCAATATTCTTGTGGCACAATTTGTGTCAATGCATCTTCTGTTTCATAAGGTGTGCGAGTATTTACAAGCCCCAGGCGATTTGATATGCGATGGACATGAGTATCCACAGGCAAAGCTGGAATTCCAAATCCGAAGGCAAGGACACAATTTGCAGTCTTCCTGCCTATGCCGGGCAAAGAAAGAAGCCCCTCAAGAGTGGATGGAACTTTAGAATTCCACTTTTCTATAAGAATGGATGAGATTTCTTTTATCCGTCTTGCTTTGACTCTATAAAATCCGACTGGCTTAATTAAAGATGCAATCTCTTCTTCTGATAATGAGATAAAATCATTCGGCTTGTTATAGTTCAAAAATAACTCAGAGGATACTCTTTCTGTAAGCTCATCCCTTGTGCGTTGAGAGAGCAAAGTTGAAATCAAAACTTTATAAGAGTCTTTGGTTTTATTATTCAATCTATATCTTTTTTTGAGCACATTGATTAGTAACTCAACTTTCTTGGTGCTACTTAAATTGGATTTCTCCTTGCCAGTATTTTGGATATTCAAGTTCATAATTGCCAAACCCAAGCTTATCTACAAATATAAACTTTAGATTTCTTGAATAATAATACCATATCTCATAAGGTTTTTCGTTAATCTCAAATGGATGACTTTCAACCTCATCCGGCTTGTCAAGTTTTACATAGACTCTACCGCGGTCTGTTTTCCAGCCATCTTGCATACCAGAAAAATGTGCCTTTGCATAATCTACTCGCCTGAAATACTGTTCTTCAGCATCTTGAGTTCCAAAGATTGAATCCTTCCTTGTCCAAAATTCTTTCCATTGTTCTTCTCTGTGGTTCAAAGGGACATTAAGAAGTGAATCTATCTCCTGAGATTCTGTGATATAATACAGTTCTTTTACCCTTTTTTCATAATCCTTTATCCAGAAGGGTTCTTTTATGTGTAAAGTATCTTGAATTTGGACTTCGCCAACTTTCAGTGTAATTATCTTGGTTCCAAACCCAAGTGAATCAATTGGAAGTTCAATCAGCACAGGATTTACAAAATCCTGAGTATCAAAATTTATACTATCTTCAATTTCGTCTATTTTATAGTTGAGTGTAAACGGTAATTTACTGAAATTATATATTTCAAAAGATAAAATCTTCTTCTTATATTCATCTATGAATCTGGGAGCTGAAATTTGCTGTGGATAATCTCCTCTCAAGTCCGTAATAGTTATTTGTGAAACTTGTTCTCCTATTCGTTGAGAATTCAAGTCTCTTACACAAACTTTGGCATCGTAACCTCCTGGAGGTGCTGAAATTCTTAAGTCTCCTTTGAGGAAATCTTTCTTGAGAGTGGCTTCGTAATCTTTTAGTGAATCTTCAATGACCCAAGTATCGCCGATTTCCTTCTTATCTCGCACAAGAGAGCAAGAAAATTGAAACCTTGCAAGCCATTCCTCTCCAGATTTTATATATGTGAGCTTGTTTCTGGGGATTTCATAAAAAATCCTAAGCTCAGGAATGCCTTTATTATTTAAAAAAGAACCTGTTGTAAAGTTAAACTCTATCTCCAGAAGCGAGCAAAGAATGAAAAATATCATCTTGTGATTTATATAAAACATTTAAGTCTATATAACTTTCAAAGCAATTTGTCAATCATTATTTCTTGATTCCCCTTGACAAATTAGAGAGAATAGAGTATAAGTTATTTAAGGAGGAAATATTATGAAAAGTATAATTATAATAGTTATGCTGTTTTCTATAACTTCCTGGGCTCAAGATGGATATGATGTCACGATAGGAGAACTAATCAATGATGGGGGGGTAATTCCTCCTCGGAACGGGATTTCCACTCTACTCCATCAGGAATTGCTTCTACAAAAGAAAGGGAAAACACATTCTGTCCTGTGGGATACCACACATGGTGTACTCCTTGGCTACCAACCTTCTGGTTACTTCAATGAATTATCTGCTCTATTAGATTCCAATGGCTATTCCATTGATGTTATCGGATCAGGAATAGAGTCCGTTGACCTTTCTATTTATGATGTTATAGTTATCTGTATAGGTTCTGCTTGGGTCAGTCCCTACACACCCTCTGAGGTAGATTCTCTTGTTCAATATATTGATCAAAAAAACGGACGTGTCCTCTTGACAGGCGACTGCGATTTCTGTGGTAGTATGGGGGTCATCGGCAGTGTCGATAACAGGACTTTTGCTCTTAATATATTCAACTGGCTTTCAGATAGTGGAGGGATACTAATAATGGCTGATAATACAGACTGCCCAAATGAAAACATAGTACCTCTTGCAAACGAGTTCAGTATGAATGTAGGTCTCTCTTACATCTCTCCCGCCGACCTCTACTTTACCAATTTTGCATCTCATCCAGTCTTTTTCGGAATCTCCGAGATATGCTACCGTGCCGCAGGTGAGATTTCTGCCTTATCTCCAAGTAAGGAAATAGCATGGGACGATAGCGATAGGGCAACGGTGGCTATTTATGATGCTGGAGCAACAGGAGTAACTGAGATATTTTCTCATCCACTGATTTCTTTAGAAGTTTCTCCTAATCCATTCTTTAATCGCACTTGTATAAGCTATCAAGTTCCTACTTCCTCTCATATTAGTCTGAAAATATACAATGTTTCTGGGCAACCTGTGCATACATTGATAGAAAAGAAAATATTGCCAGGTAGATACAAGACTTATTGGAATACTGAAGAACTTGCGGGTGGTATATATTTTGCGAGGCTTACAATTGGAAAGGATACTTCTACCAAGAAACTAATTCTTATCAAATAGAGGCAATTCATGAATTGCTCTTACAAATATCATCTTGCAATTACTATTTTCCTTGTTTTTACATAAGAAGAGTCGTCTATTTTAAGGCGGTAAAAGTATATACCAGAAGATACTTTCGTTTTATGATTGTCTTTGCCATCCCAGTAAATCGTTTTGTATCCTGCCTTCTCATTATTATTCACCAATGTGCGAACAAGTTGACCCGATATGTTATATACTTTTAGCTCAACTTTAGAGTTTCGGGGCAGTGCATATCTAATTAGAGTCTTCTCTCTCATTGGATTAGGCACATTTTGTGATAATGCAAATACTTTAGGCAATTTATCAACTAACTCTTCAGAAGGAGTAGCTCCCAGTATTATAGTTCCCATTGCACTTGGGGCTCCAATTTCATCAACAGTCTGAGGCCACCAGCCATAGCAGTCATCCATTGTTCCTGAAGTATTAAGCTTGCCCACAACTAAATGTATTCCCAATGAATCACCGGGAGAAGCACTTATGTATTCATTCTCAACACCCAATGGAATTGCAATTTCGTATTGTAGCCAACCTATATTATTGCTTGAAGCCCCATTTATAGTAACTTCATAATCCTCAACCGATGTATCACTCATTATAGGATTGTAAAAGATATAATCTGTCCCCATCACATATACCAAGCCAAGAAGTCCTTCAGACGAATCAGGTGAGGAAGGCCAGGAGTGGTCATAATTATCATCAAAGAAACTCAAGAATCCATCCATATTATCTTTTGATGAGTCACACCGAGCATCTATTCCAAGATATAGAGTAGAATCATCGTTCATCACATACAGATAAACAGAATACGGCAAATAAGGTCCAAAACTACCTTTATTGAAGACATCAGATGCATCTATTGGCACGACTCCTGTCCACTCAGAGATTGTATCAATTTCTCCATCTATTGTAGACGGCATCTGTGTATAGAATGAGTTAATCTCAGGAATGCAGGTAAATGAAATGGTCTTCATCTTCCTTTCATTATTAGCTGGCTCATCGTCAGAGAGGTTTGCCTGAACAGATATTTGGTATTCTGCTATTCCTTTTGGCACCCATTCTTTAAATTCAACAGGGAAGGAAGAATCAGAAGACAGATTGCTTATAGAGTGTGTGTCTGCATATACTATCACTCCGAGTGAATCTATAGTGCATATTACTAAAAAGCTTTCAACAGATTTGCCAGTGTTCTTGACTGTAGCAAAAGGATTTATCGGCACATCGGGCGAAATATTAGGGGGCATACTATCAATACTCCATATAGCTACATCATGTTGTATTGGTTTCAAAAACCATCTCATTATTGAGTCTGCAAGTATAGCACGAGTTGATGGAGCGATTCCATCTTTCAGACACCCAAACTCAAAAGATGTTCCTATTGTGTTATATTTGCCACTTCTGAATGCAACTCCATAGGTATATGGGGTTGGTTGGTTAGTAAATATAGTCCAAGCACCATTTCCTCCGCTGATGCGGTCAATACTTTTGTTCTCACCAAAGTAATTGAACCTCATTGAATCTGTGAAAGTGCCAGAAATTCCTGTAACTGTATCTATCTCGTTACTCCCCTCATTTTTGAAGTCAATGTGAAAATATTCCTGCAAAGTCAAAGTGTCTCCGTGCCAGGCATTACCACCTTCTATATAAAGATTACCGCCTTGCTCTAAATATGAGCAAAGTGAATCGACATTGGGCCCTGAATCCAGTACATAATTGCAAAAGAATATTCCAAGACAGGTAAAAATTGCCTTATATTTCGGAAGGTAAGCTCTGTATTCTGACAAGTCCTGTGTATAATCTCCTATATAACCATTTTCCCATAGTGCATCTGCTAATAGTGGTCCACTCGTATAGTTTATGTCAGGGTCCCATACAAGGAAATCACCGCCAAGTCCAACACGAAGCACAAACTGGAGTGTATCTTCATAGCCATCTGCAGTTACATACATAGAGAAGTTAATTAAATGGTGGATAGGTATATTGGAATCTGCGTATATAACATAAGGGGAGGCAAAATTACCGGATATTGAATCCTCTAAAATATCAGAAAATGTAGCAATAGAATCTATTACGGTTACAAGCGTATCTTCAGTATGTATAGTTGCAGTTACTCCAGTGGCAGTAGCCGACCCTTTGTTTTTTAGGTTAGCTATTAGTTTTACTTCTTCACCAGGGTCAATCGCTCCATTTGGTATGGCACATCCCGTGTCATTTACTGTAGAGCTGTCATATTTGAGCACTGGGGCATATATTCTGATTTCAGGGTATGAAATCCATAAGCTGTCTAAACTATCCTGACAATCAAGCTTAAAAGTAATTATATGCTCATC
>JAUWHX010000055.1 GCA_030605695.1 bacterium
CGATAACACTTAAGTATTTTAATAATATGTCTTATCAAGAGATAGCAGATACCCTGCGAGTTCCTATTGGGACTGTGAGGTCCAGACTCGCAAGAGGGAGAGAAGCATTAGAAAAGAAATTATCCAAAGGATCCGTATGGAAAAGTGAGGTGAGAAATGAAGTGTAAATATATAAGAGAGTTAATTCAGGCATCTATTGATGATGAAATAACGGATGAGGAGAAAACACAGCTGGAAGCTCATCTAAAGGAGTGTGAAGCTTGCCAGAAAGCGTTTGACCTCGCCCAAAAGAGCAGAAACCTTCTTGTTACCAACATCGTTGAAGAGGAGCTTCCACCATATTTTAAAGCAAAGTTCTGGGATAGGGTTGAGAATGAAGCACATCCTGAAGGAATATTTATTCCTAAAAGACTAATTCCAAAGCTCGCTGGTGCAATGGTCTTGATTCTCAGTCTTGTTTTTATTTTTCGTAGCACAAGAGCTACGACTTCCGAGATATATATCGTTTCACCACAACCTCAGCATATAATATCAGGCGAAGACGCGACAATCAGTGCGGCATTTTATCCAAAGCCCAAAGAAGGGAGTATATCTTTAGTCCTCAATGGCAAGCAAATTGCTCCTCTTGTAGAACTGACAGATGGCCACATAATGTATACTCCGGAAGAGCCACTCGAAGAAGGGTATTACAAAGTGAAGGTGCAGATTAAAGACAAGGGCGGCAAGATTCAACAGGAAAAAGAGTGGCTATTTTATGTAGTTCCCTGATATTTAACCGCGGATGTCGCAGATACCGCAGGATAAATCAATTTAAAATTATCAATTAACAATTAGCATTTCAAAATTGTTCATTGCTAATTGCTAATTTTGTATTTTGCATTGTTTCTTCTCTATCCGTGCTATCCGCGTAATCTGCGGTCCCTCTTTAATCTTTTTCTTTGTGAGCTTTGTGCTCTTTGTGGTTAAAATATATCTCTATCTCACAGTAACCGTAGCTTGTGCAACCATACTAAATCTCCCTGTCCGCATCTTTTTGTCAAGCCACTGCGCCCGATATTCCAGTGCCTCGCCCAAATCAATATTATGTCTATAAGGACTATTTGTATCATAGCCAAGCCATTCCCACTCTGCTCCTCCAACACGATACCAGAGCTTCACTCCAGCTATATTCTCCGGTTTAGCATTCTCGTGCTCATTACCCGGGTTCACTCCAAAATGAATCGTTACCTGTCCCGACCGTAAATCCAACTTCAAAAGTGGCGGGTCTATCTCCATCACATATTCTGGCGATATCGGAGTCGGCGTGGTATCTCGCACCGTGATGTCAAGAATCTCTCGCTGGGCATCCGTCAAATCTGGAAATGCCTGAAGCACTCCCACCAACAATCTCGCTATACTCTTCGCATTAACTCGCTTTTCATTCTTGGTTTCTGTGGCGCCCTTTGCCTCATTGTGTATCTTCTGATTTGCCGTATAAGCAGTCCTCCAATCCGCATAAGCCGCAACCAGCTTATCAATCAGCGCTTGCGGAACCCCAATCGCAGTCGCTATAGATGGAAGCTTCTTGCTGAGATTCCGAAGCCACCTATCAAACTCCGCATCCGAAATCGGAATATAATCCTTTCCCATCCTTACCTCCTTTAATCATTAACGGACAGCAATTAATTATTAACGGAACTCCGTAATCTTTTAATTGCTATCCATAATCAATTAACAGACATCCATAACTTGTCAAGGGAATTCCGTAAATTATTAAGGGAGAGCAATTACTCATTAACGGACAGCAATTAATTGTTAATAGACATCCGTAAGTAATTAACGGAAGGCAATGAGTTATTAACGGAACTGTGGCGAAGGCAGGCAGAATTCACGATTTTAATCGTGTGTCAGGATTTTGCGAACAACTCTATACTCTTAATCCTGTCTAAATCATTCATTCCTCTTTCTGAAGAACCATTCATCTTCTAACCTGCTTATCTTTCTTTCCCCAGTGGTATCCCCAAACACCACCAACGATAGGTAAACCCGCAGTGATAAGTAGTGCTGGTTCCATACCGTAAGTTGTCTCGAGAGCTATCCACATAAGTCCAACACCTGCTGCAAGTCCCACTGCTGTCCCCAAGAAAGACTTCCAATACGAGCCTTTACATCCGAGCCAGTTGCCTGTGATTGCAACGCCTGCAGAAGTTCCAAAAAGAGTACCAAGCGGGACTCCAATGAAAAGTGCAGTAAAACCCAAAGCCTCCCCAGATAAGTAAAGCAAACCGAAACCCCCGGCCATTCCTCCCACGGATCCTCCTATATAACCACCCACTCCTTCCAGAATATAGTCTCGTTTAGTCGGCTGATAAAGAATTATGTTCTTTATAGTTCTCGTATCTAAATTCTCACCATAATTAATTGAAACTACTTCACTTCTATCTATTGAGTAAAGAGACCTGTCATAAGTCTCAATATTTATAAAGCGTTCATCCGTAGTATCTTTGATTATTCCCCCTAAAATTCTACCATCTTTTAATTCAATAGTATCTGCCCAAATCATAGATGCAACACAAAGCAACAAAGCAATACACCACTTTTTCATCACTCACCTCCTTATCTCACAAAGATACAGCCGTTATCAAGAAAGTCAAGGGAAAACGAGCCACATTTTTTTGAGTTTCTTGGAACTTTTTGAGCAGATTTTTTATCTAATGCAATGAAAGGATGTGAGAAAGAATAAAGAAGTTTTACAAAAATAGTGACAATAATCGTCTCTTGTAGAGACGAAAATGGAGGTGTAGAATGAAGAATTTTATAGTTATCTCATTGATTATGATTGGTCTGCTGAGCGTCGAGACTCTTATGGCAGAGGATTGGGATTTTCCATTAACCGTAGAGACGCCGGATACATCATGGGAGGTCGTGGTCGGAGTGCGACCTTCGGCGAGCGCAGAGTATAACCTGCTTTTTGATATTCCTTACATTGGTACTCCTCTCGATGCCGCTGCATTCTTTGAGGTCTATTTCCCTCAATTGAACATGCCTATCTGGCTCACGACCGACCGCAAAAAAGGAGACGGTATCTATCTGCCATGGAAATTGAAAGTAGGAATTGGTGCTGGCTTGAGCAACAGGATAGTCAGGTGGAATTCAACTAACCTTCCTGCCGGGAACTGGACTATGACCACCAATCTTGGGGATACTGCGTTTAACATGGCAGAGGTTGACTCATTCACTTTCTCATTCCTTAACACAGTCAAAATCGTTCGTGCCTTCCGTCCAATCATCGACCCTACAGGACCGGTGATTGCTGCCTCTACTCCTGCTGATGGCGATACAGGAGTCCCAATCAATACAAGTATCCGAATTACGTTGATAGATGAAGAATCGTGGGTGGATGATACCACCATCACCGTGACTGTGGCAGGGAATCCTGTTATCTCAACTGCGTATTTAGCGGAAAAGGGATATATGTTGTGGGTCGAGATGCTTTTTGACTTACCACCTGACTCAAACATAGTAGTAGAAGTACGCTCAAAGAATGTTGCTGATACACCAGTAGAGTCGATTCAAACTTTCTCCTTTCGCACTTCTAATGAGACTGCTATCTATTCCCTTTCAGGTACTATTACCTGCGCCGATAGTGGAAGCCCGGAAGGTGCAATGGTCAATATTTTTGAGAACGATACCTTAGGCGATACCTTAGTGGCTTCGGACACAGTGGATAGCTCCGGGGAGTATTATCTCTTCCCCTTGAACTCAGGAGTACACACCATCAAGGTGAATCTATCCGGATACAAAGAAGTCTCCCTCCCTGCCCTTATCATTCTTGAGGACCAAAAGCGCGATTTCACCTTACAACCAGAGGTAGGGATTCAGGAACCTCTCAAGTCTGAAAAACTATCTACTTCTATAATTACCTGTCCCAATCCTTTCAGTTCCTCAACGAGTATCAGGTATTCAGTTGCAAGGGTGGGAAATATTGAACTCAAAATTCACAACATTGCGGGACAGTTGGTGAAAACATTAGTAAATGAAAAACAGAACCCAGGAAGTTATTCAACTATCTGGGATGGAAGAGATAACAACGGTAAAATTTTACCATCAGGAATTTATTTTTATAAGTTGAAAATAGGTGATAAGTTTTCGCAATCCGCCTCAGGCGGAAAGAAACTGCTACTTTTGAGGTAGCGGGAGGAGATGGAGAAAATGGAAAGAATTAGAGCGTTTATGATTCTGATTATAGGGGTTTTATTGGTAAATATGGCAGAGGCAATTCATGCTCAAGATTATACAGATTCTGCTTTTGATTTCCATCCCAGAAATGAAGGAACAGCCAGTGATAGTACTTTGTCTTTTTGGACCATCCATTGCGAGTATCCAGGTGGAACACCTGAGCATCCATCCCTTGTTGGTACTGGACACTGGGAAGGATTGGTAGACAAAATAAACTATGCTGATAGCAATGGAGTCAAGTTAAGCCTGGCAATGACTGGCCGCTGGGCTGACGCAATTATGAATGATGGGCACCAGAGCACTATTTTGAGTTGGATAAATAATGGACATATAGTAGGAACCCATACCGACCCAGAGCGTAAAGAAGGGAGCAGATGGATTGTTTATAATTGGGGTACTATTCCAGAAGATAAAATGCAACAGGCTATAGATGATGCTATTACAGCAGTAAATAATGTGGTAGGAGTTAATAACAATAAGCATACAGATAACCCGGCTGTGTTCTGGTCTGCATTTGGTGGAAAAGGTTATTTCCATAAGCAAATGACTCATCTTTTGATAGGGAACTTTGGACATAATTATCCCTGCCGGATATTCCTGTCTGATGGACGAGAAATTACGCTTGTTGCCTATTGTGGAGTAATTCAAAGGAATACTCAGAATTGGGGTGTCAAGAGAATTTCTCCTGAGGATATGATTATTGAATACAACGAGGGAGGAGAAGCTTACGGTCCAGTACATTTCCCTGGTGGTTTGACGAACAATTCACATATTGAATGGATGGAATGGCTAAATAACAATAATAAGCCACGTGTAAGAGCTACGACTATTTCTGCTCCTTATTCCGGGGGATGTAGTTTAGACAGATTTGTAAGAATGTGGACAGAATATGAAGAAACGCCCGATGTTTCTCTTGCTACTACAATAATAATTAAAAATTCATCAAATACCGACTTGACTAATATTAAAATTACCCATTACATGCCACTCACGTATTGTAACTTCCAACCTGGCAGCGATTCACCTCCAGTAACCTATTATGCCACCATTCTTCGCCGTCACCTTATTTGGGATAATCAAACTATTCCTAAGAAGAGTACCGTTACTTATGTCTACACTGGGAATCGTACGGATATTCCAGGAACTCACCGAATAGAGAACCGAGCGGATACTTACTTAGACGACCTTTCAGCGATACCATTAATAGCACGTCGTTTTGCGATGTTCGATCTTGGTGATTGGGATTTTCTGCCATTTGAATCAGTAGCTTTCACCCCACCAAATACGCCAACAAATCCTTTATGTGAAAGTCAGACTAATCCGACTGATGTAGTTAACCCTACACCAGAATTTTCATGGACCTATAGTGACCCTGATGTAATGGATACCCAACAAACCTATCGGATACTGGTAGCATCAAGTTTATCTGACCTCAATGCCAACAATGGTGATATGTGGGACAGTGATAAAGCAGAAAGTACTGACAGTATCGTTACTTATGCCGGCTCAGCATTAGCTGATTATATCATTTACTACTGGAAGGTAATGACTATGGATCCCATTGGCTACTGGAGTCCTTATTGTTCTGCACAGAGTTTTATGACAGATTCGCTATTTCCTTCGGTTGAAGAAAATGGATTTATTGCTCCTAAAAGCTTTTATTTATCCCAGAACTATCCGAATCCATTCACTCAGAAAACCGTTATAGCGTTTAGAGTTCAGGGTTTAGAGTTAAAAGACAAAAAACTCTTAACTCTCAAAATTTATGATTTGGCGGGCCGGATGGTTAAGACCCTTTTTAACTCTGAACTCTCTACTCTTAACTCTTCCGAAGGATTCCGTGAACAACTTTCTGTGTCTTGGGATGGCAGAAATGATTTGGGTAAAAGTGTGTCATCAGGAATTTATTTTTATAAATTAAAAGTAGGGAAATTCTCCCAAACCAAGAAACTGCTAATTTTGAGATAGAGAGTGATAATTATTGTGAAAAATATAAATTGTTGGAACTTTTTGAGCAGATTTTTTATCTAATGCAATGAAAGGAGGTGAAAAAGAATGAAGAAGTTTTACAAACCGAATAATGATGTTAGCTGTCTCTTATGGAGACGAAAAGGAAGGTGTAAAATGAAGAGATTTTTAGCAATTGCGGCTCTTGTTATTCCATTCGCATTGGCAGGGCAAACAGAAGATTCAGGAGATAAGCCAAATCGCCAGATTAGAGTAAAGGTATTACCGAATCCTGCTTTAGTTGCTCCGGGAGGTTCAATCCACTTCGAAGCAAAGGTTGTTGATTCATTGGGCAATTCATTAGATGCCAAGATAGAGTGGAAGGTTGCTCCTGAGAAATTAGGCAAGATTGGACCTAATGGACTTTTCCTTGCTGCCAATCACGAAGGCAAAGGGATAGTTAGAGCAATAGTGAAAACCAATGCAGGACAAGCAGTTGGGCATGCTCTCGTTAGAGTAAAACGAGAAGGACAGCATCAAGGAATGTTGGTGAAGGTAATGCCCAAACGGATTTTTGTAAAGGTAGGAGAAGACAGACAATTCAAGGTAAAGGTATTTGGTCCCACTGGAGAGCCAATTGAGGATGCAAAGCTTGTATTTAAGGTTGCTCCCAAAGATATGGGAAGTATTACGCAGGACGGATTATTTACTGCAGGCAAAGAGCGAGGAAAGTGCAGAATTATAGTTCTTGCAAAGAGTGGAGACCTTGAAGGTGTTGGAACTGCACTTGCAATCATTGGAGACCCTGATAGGCATCTTCCTGTGAAAATACGGCCAAAACATACGGCTCTTAAACCCGGTGGAACTCAGAAATTTGACTATGAAATCCTGGGACCATCTGACCAAACTGACCAAAATGCTGAGCCCAAGGTAAAATGGAAGGTTATACCAAAGGAGTTTGGGACTATAACTTCAGATGGTGCCTTCACTGCCGGCAACAAGAAAGGCAAAGGTTTTGTTGTAGTTATCGTGAAAGTAGGCGATAAAGTCGGGATAGACCGTGCAGTTGTTATTGTAGGGAAACCAAGACGGATACGGGTAAAAATCTATCCAAGAATAGCGATTGTTGAGCCAAGTAGGTCGTTTAAGTTTCACGCTCTGACATTTGATGAACAGGGTAATCCTGTGCAGTTACCTTTGAAGTGGTTAGTAAAGCCCAAAGAGGCAGGTACTATCACGCCAGAAGGACTTTTCACTGCTGGAGGCAAACCTTGCAAGTGTGAAGTAATTGCACTTGTGCCACCTAAGTTTGGTATTGGCAAAGCTATTGCCAAAGTAATCGTCCAAGAGAAGTTTGCAGTCAAGATTATGCCCAAACAAGCACTTATTGAGCCGAAGAAATCACAGAAGTTCAATGCTCAAGTATTTGACCACCAAGGTAATCCTGTCAATATGCCAATAAAATGGTTAGTTAGGCCTATGGAAGCAGGCACTATCACACCAGATGGGCTTTTCACGGCTGGAGATAAACCCTGCAAATGTGGAGTTATTGCATTTATACCTCCTCATCTTGGACTTGGCAGAGATATCGCTGGTGTAGTTATTCAGAGGAAACTTACGGTTAAGATTAAGCCGAAGCAAGCAGATGTTCCAGTAGGAAAGACTCATCTATTTTCTGCACAAGCATTCGATGAAAATGGAGCGGTGAATGTTACATTCAGATGGAGAGTTATGCCACCCAGAGCAGGCAAGATTAATCAAGACGGATTATTTAAAGCCGGCGATAAACCTTGTTTGTGCAAAGTGATTGTAGTAGTGGACCCTCGTGTTGGGCTTGGCAGAGATGTTGCGGGAGTGAAGATTACAAGGTAACTCATAGTAGAGTTTATACCTTGCATCGTAGGGGCGTTCAATTGAACGTCCCTACATTCTTATTAAAACCTTTTTTTAAGTCGTAGAGTGAAAATATTTTCCTCGTAACTGTATTCCCCGCTTGAATAATCTTTGTTGAATATCCCTTTATATTCTAAAGCTACCATATCCATTAGTTCTATCTCAAAATCAGAGTTTTGGGTAAGGGTTATATTTGTTCCTAAACTATCCAGACTTTCACTTCTTCCGTACCCGCCTTTTATGTTTAGCTTATTTTTGAAAATCTCACAACTACAATCTCCTCTGAAGGAATTACTATTACTGCCAAGTCCATAGCTCATCGAAATATTGCCTCTGTCAAAACCAAACCGATTACCGAAAGTGAAACTTGTTGAACTCCCAATCATTGAATGAATAATGTAGGGAGCAAACTTCCAGAGCGTATAATTTACAGAAGTATAGAGATTGTATTCCAATGTATCATAAATCTGATAAACTTCGTAAGTGCCGTTGTAATACATATTCTTATACGGAGATGAGAACTCGCCTAAAAATCCCTCTTTGCCAGCTTCAAGATATGGATTTCCTATTGTATAATAACTCTTGCCTATCTTATTGTAAGTAAGCTTGGCATCTATCAACGTGTTTTCAAGTTTTGCAAACAGGAGGTATGCACTTCCTGTGGTATCCTGTGACATATCTTCAAAAGTATAAGAGGGTATGTTGTGAGTATTGCTTACAGAATACTCAGCTCCTACCGAAAAATTTCTCAATATGGGATATTCAAACTCTCCTGCAATGAAGTTATTTATCACAGGTGGTTCAACAAGAGCACTTTCTAAAAGATGTGGCTCAATTCCCAAGGAGCTTGAGTCGTCATATCCGTAAAAATAACTAACTCCAAGTTTTGCATTCCACAAGTTCCATCTTGCACTTCCTCCAAATAGGTATCGTGTGTAATTGCCACTAAAAGTTGTGTCAATTAAAGTATCAATCAGGGTATCAACGAAAATATCCACAAAAACAGTATCAACGATAATAAAAGTATCAACAAGAGTGTCAATACAAAGAGTAACATCTTTATGCTCTAATTCCCCAGCAACTAATTCTATATCCAGAGGAAGTGAAGGTCGTGTTAAAGAAAGCTGAATACCCCTTGGAGATGCCACATATAAAGTAAGCAAAGAGCCGGTAGGATATATATCTCCGAGTGATATTTTGGCAATCGGAGTCTCGACTTCCAAATTAAAATTAGTGGTCTCATCATAATACATCCAGAAAGAAAATGGCAGATAGAAGCTTCCACTTGCATATATATCAAAAGGCACACGAAAGCCAGGTTTGTAAGGCAAGTAATCAGTATCGATAGAACCATCGTTCGTTGTATATCGCAGTCCAGCACTTCCCTGCCCATTAACATATTTATCAGGCACGATAGAAAATGTGTAGGTAGCGTGAGTTACATTTTTGATTACTGCTTCCAATGTATGCTCTCCCATTCCCAATTCCTTATCCGGCTTGTAATACGCAGAGCCCTGCATAATTTCACACTCCCGAGTTATATCAATCCTATCTAATAATATAGCTACACTGGAGATTTCTATCTGACTATTAAAAGCGAGAACTATCTCTGGCTTCTTATCCTTTATAGACTCATAAAGTCCGGGAGCTATAAGCTCGATTATCTCCTCTCTTTCTATAACTGTAACTTTGTATTCAGGAGACCGTATAGTTTTATTATCACGAGTCTTGACTACGATGCGGTATTTTACATAAGGAGGACTCACAAATTCCACAGGAATAGTAGCAGATAGACTTCGCTTATCTTTTTCCATATGGATAGAACGTTCCTCTACCAATAAATGTGCTGTCAAGATTTCTTCTGATATGGTTGCATAGATTTTAACCGGCTCATCACTATAAACCTGCTTTGGTGGAGTATGCACAATTTCAAGAACAAGGGGACACAAAATGCTTATTAATATAGCTGACATTTTATTTAATTAAGCATAGAAATGATGGGATATAGCTTAAATCAAATGCATTCAAGTGGTTATATCTGATAATTATAACATCGCACTCTATGCCAGTCGCAGACTCTGTGAGATGTATCCTTTAGTACAAAAGATTTATTAACTTTACACTTTCTCTTATACCTTGTGAGTTTAACACAACAAAATAAACTCTACCGTCTTTTATATTTGGCATAAATGTATGACCACCTTTGCTTAAAACCCCTCTATAAATTACTTGCTTCAATCTACCACATAAATCATAAAGTTTTATATCTACTTCTATAGCATTTGGAGTAAAAAGATAAATTCCTTTCCCCATAACTCTAAACTCTAAACTTTTAACTTTTAATTCTCTCTTCTCCTCTACGCTTGCGGAGACATCATCATCCAGTGCCCAAATTGTCCATGAGTCCCGTGTTCCGACTATTAGTTCCACGTATCCATCCATATCAATATCTGCAATAGTTATATCATGAATATCAGTGTCTAATGATTTTGTCCACAAGACAGACTTATCTTCACCATTAAGACAGGTAAGCTTATTAGTGTTCATGTTGGGAACAAGGACTTCAAGGGTGTCATCTCCATCTATGTCTGCAACCGATATACCCCGATGAACATCACTTCCTGCAGTATAACTCCATTTCTCGGTACCGTCTATCCCCCTCAAACAATAGACTTTGTTGTCATAACTTCCAATCACGACTTCCATATTTCCATCTCCATCTACATCTGCTATTGCCGCAGAAGACCGTACCTCATCTCCTGTTGGATGACTCCATTTCTCGTGACCATCTACTCCATCCAAACAGTAGACTTTCTTGTCCGTACTTCCAACCACAACTTCCAATCCAGCAATTCCATCTACATTTGCTACCGCCGGTGAAGAAATTACCTTGTTCCATATTGATGTTGGAAAACTCCATTTCTCTAAACCGGTTACCCCATTTAAACAATAGACTTTGCCATCAAAACTTCCAATCACAACTTCCATTGTATCATCCTCATTTACATCTGCTATCGCCGGCGAAGAAAATATCCAATCTCCTGTTGGAAAACTCCATTTCTCGGTGCCGTCTATCCCATCCAAGCAGTAGACTTTCTTGTCCTTGCTACCGACCACAACTTCCATTCCAGCAATTCCATCTACATTTGCTATCGCCGGTGAAGAATGCACCTCACCTCCTGTTGGAAAACTCCATTTCTCTAAACCGGTTACTCCATTCAAACAGTAGACTTTAAAGTCACAACTTCCAATCACAACTTCCGTAGTGTCATCTACATCTACATTTGCTATCGCAGGAGAAGAATACACCTCACCTCCTGTTGGGAAACTCCATTTTACTAAACCGGTTACCCCATTCAAACAGTAGACTTTCTTGTCACAACTTCCAATCACAACTTCCGTGGTATCATCCTTATCCACATTCGCTACTGCTGCGCCATGAGCTTCTACAAAACTCCCTGTTACATAAAACCATTTAACATCAGGCTCAGTGTCCATAGCTCCTTCCATTTTCTGATAATGCGTATTCTCAAGTGTAGCCCCATACATAGACCAGGTAGTGTCAGCATAAGTCTGCGATAAAATAAATAATATAATTACACACATATCACCCTCCTTATGATTAAATATATTTAGAAAAACAAAAAAGTCAAGAGGAAAACTGATTTAACCGCAGATTGCGCAGATAGCACGGATAAAGAAGATTAGAGAATTAGAGATTAGAGATTCAAAATAATCTGTGGTATCTGCGACATCTCACAGAGTCTGCGACCGCGGTTAAATTATAGTTTTTGTGGCTCTTGCTTATTTCAATGGACCAATGGCTTTTTCTACTTCGTCAAGGAACTCGCCGGATTTAACTACACGGGCTAAGTTATTTATGTCATCAAATATAGGGCGGTCTTCCTCAAGATGCTTCACATACTTTCGGACTATGTCATAAGCAATCTGAGTTCCTTTGCCAGGTCGTAGGGGCTTCTTGAAATCAAATGCCTGTGCATCCGCCATAAGTTCGATAGCCACTACTGCATTTGCATTCTCTATGATTTGGCGGGTCTTGATTGCTGTGGTCATTCCCATCGATACGAAGTCCTCCTGGTCAGCCGCCGCAGGAATTGACCCCGTAGCCGCAGGATTCGCAAGGACACGATTCTCACAAACCAATGAGCCAGCTGTATATTGCGATAACATCAACCCGGAAAACATACCTGCTCCTTTGGTAAGGAAAGCTGGAAGCCCCATTGATAGATGAGGATTCATCAAGCGATTTAACCTTCTTTCCGAGAGGACACAGATTGTGGTAACTGCTGTCCCAAGGAACTCAAGAGCAAGTGCAAGCGGAAGTCCTTGGAAGTTAGCACAACTTAAGCAAGTTCCTCCATCATCCTCAAAAAACAAAGGATTATCGCCAACTCCATTTAATTCTGTTGTAAATATCTTTCTTGGAAATCGGAATGTGTCTTTTGCTGCACCAACTGACTGAGGCGTGCTCCTTAAACTATAAGCATCCTGAATCTTCTTGCCAGGTTGATTGAAAAGCCCGCTTCCTTCCGTGAGTCTTCTTATATTCTCTGCACACTCGATAGCTCCCTGATGACCACGAGCATAATGAATCCGCTCATCATAAGCTTGCATATTAGCATTCAATGCCTCAAGTGTCATTGCCGCTGCTATTTCCTGAGTCTTGAGCCATCGCTCTGCATCATATATCTCAATAGTTCCAATACCTGATACAACATTAGAGCCGTTTATAGTGGCTAATCCGTCTCTGGCTTCAAATACGATTGTTGGAATTCCTGCTTGCTTCATTGCTTCTTTGCCGGGCAACCTATTGCCTTGATAGAATGCCTCTCCTTCACCCATCGGCACGAGAGCCATTTGAGCCATAGGAGAAAGGTCGCCACTCGCCCCTACTGAACCACGTTGACACATTACAGGAGTCACTTCTCTATTCAACATTTCAACAAGTGTGTTCACTATGAGAGGTCTGATACCGGAGTGTCCTATGCAGAGGCAATTAATCCTTGAAAGTATAGCCGCACGGACATCTTCTATTGCCACAGGGTCGCCATAACCAGCGGCATGACTATAAATTAAATACTTCTGAAACTCCTTAACTTGTTCTGGGGGTAAAACCACTTCTGAAAGTTCTCCAATTCCCGTAGTCACGCCATACATAACAGCTCTCTCCTCAAGTTTTTTGTCAACAATCTTCCTGCATTTTTGAATCCTTTCTATTGTTTCATTGGGGATTTCAATTTTCTCTTTTCCCCGTGCTACTTTTACTACATCTTCAATCTTAAGTTCCTTACCAGTAATTTTTATAGCCATTTTTACTCCTCTCTAAATTCCGATTTCATATAATGTTTACAGTGTAAAAGAAGCTCTGCAAAGCCGAATTCTGATGGAGCAACATAGAGTATTATACCTTTACACCATGTCATGCACTAATGGTTGCCTTCTTTAAACAAAAAAATTTGTCTCTATGTTCCCTTATTCTTCTTTCGGCCAATTTTACATATTCTTCTTTTGTGTCGTAACCGATATAATGCCTTCCTGTTTTGATTGCAGCAATGCAAGTCTGTCCACTCCCACAAAATGGATCCAATACAACTTCATCCCTGAAAGTGTATAGTTGGATTAACCTGTACGGAAGTTCAATGGGAAAAGGGGCTGGATGTCCAACCTTTCGGGCTGGTTCAGCAGGGAATGTCCAGACACTCTTTGTAAAACTCAAGAACTCCTCTTTGGATATCGTACTGACTTTTCCTGGCAAATTCTTTCTATTAAATGCCTCCTTTGAGAATATCAAGATATATTCGTGAATATCTCTCAAAACAGGATTGGCAGCAGATAACCAAGTCCCCCAAGCCGTAGAAGGACTGGCACTTGAAGCCTTATTCCAGATTATTTCACCCCTCATTAAAAAACCAATATCAAGCATATCTCGAATAATGTAACTATGCAAAGGAATGTAGGGTTTTCTTCCAAGATTCGCTAAATTTATACATGCTCTACCACCAGTAACAAGCTTTTTATACACTTCAGTAAATACTCTCTTCAATAATTCCCTATATTCATCTAATGTGAAATCTTTATCATATTCTTTTGTAACATTATAAGGAGGCGAAGTTACCATCAAATGAACGCTATAATCGGGGATTTCATTCATCTCTTCACTTGTCTTGCAGAAAATCTTATTTAAAACTGGTAGCTCAATTGTATTCTCTATATATCTGGCTGGTGGTTTAACTATCTGTCCATCATATAACCTGCTATTATAAAATTTTGTTGAGTTATGTCCAATTCTTCCTGGTGAACCAAAGGCACTTGTTTCTGTCCCCTTTTTTCGATTAGAATACTTCTTGTTTTTATCCATAATTGCTTACTCCTCCCAGTAATCAACCCATTTTTTGTAAGGATTATAATCTATTTTCGACCGTTGCCAAAATATTTCAATAATTTGGGTCTTTCTATCTTTGACCAATTGTGATAATGCTTCTTTAGTAATTTCAACACCTCTTGGATTTGTTCCTGGTTTAGGAAGTTTGATGTACCTTTCTTTACCCATTTCTTCAAAAAGCCTTTTTTGAGCTTTCAGGGGTATGTAATAAAGTCCTCCTATGTTATCCCAGTTAATTTGCACAAGTAAAATATCATAGTGAGGATAATAACTTTCACGAAATTCTTTTGCCTTTTGAGCGTCAACAGTCCATATAAGCTTAACTCCATTAAATCCTTTACCTGTGATTGTCTTAATGGAAATAGAGTTACCAAATAATTTTACATCGATCTCTGTCTCAGTTATGGGAATTTGTGTTCTTACATTTTCTTCTCCGAATTTGTATATCAGAAGAGCAATTAGGATTCCTTCACGGACTGATCCAACTTGCATTCCTATTTTCCCTGCCCTAGAACTTTCCAACTCAGCAATATGGAATAGATGGGGAAGCTTATCCTTGATTTTTTTCTTGAGAATCTCGTCTTTAAATATCTTTTGCAAATGATTACTCATACTGTTCCTTATCAAAATTTAATAGCGACCGATTGTGTATAACTTGGTTCATATCCGAACTTCGCTTTTTGTTTCATTTTGGCGTTATATCTGAATCCCCCTGGGTGAATTATCCAACTTTAAATATATCCTACATAAGAGAATTTAAGGGCTCGGACGGGCTCTCCACCTAAAATATCTTTAAAGTCAAATTCTAATATTACTTGTTCTTCAAATTTCCACCTTATTCCAGCATTAAGGATAAAATCCTTCTTAAAGAAACCTTCGGATACGATACTCATAAAGTTTGAGATTCCTGCTTCAGCTCCAAAAAAGACTCCAAGTGAATCTCTATAATTTACTCCACCATATGGAATAAGCTTCCATCCTAAATCGCCTCCCACAACCCCATAAATTCCAATTGGGGAGTCTTCATATTTCTCTGAGTCAAATCCAATTGCAAATGAAAGTTTTGAAGCTTGTGTTCCAAATTTTATTTGGACTCCCGGAGACGAGTGATACACCGGACTCCCAGAGCCAAGAATGTTTTCTCCGCCGTAGGAAACACCAAAAACAAAGTTCTCAAATGGAGAGACTCCTATTCGTCCAATTACTTTACCCTCCGCCCCGAATCGGAACTCAAGTTCGGAACTACCTACAGGAGAAATGTAAGTAGTCGGAAAATCTACAAGATAACCCAAATTGAACAGGAAAAGAGATATTAATCCCATCTTATCTGACTTATTACATTGTAAAGCTCCGATGTCAAGAAAAAAGAATTTCCATATGAGTTGAGTCAATAATTTTTCCTAAATACCATCTATGAGTGAAGAAAATTCTTGCAATCCAAGAAAATGGTAGTACTATCCTAAATAATGCATTTTGTATTTTCAATTTTGATTTTCAATCTCAGCAATGTTACATACATCCCATTAGAATCGCAATTGGGAGAGGTAGTTGAGGAACTTAGAGTCAGGGGAGTAAAACTTGTTAGATATCCGAATATAAAGAATTATTGGCTCTCGGAGGTTCCTGAAGCAAAAGGAGTTGGTGCTAATATTCTCCTGTCAAGGATTTCCTCACCTGTTTTAAGAACACGACTCGGAATAGATAGTATAAATGTTTTAAGTCCCAGTGGTTTTATCAGATATGAGAGAAATCCTGTAAGTATAATTTTAGAGCCAGTTGCAAAGTTTGGTGAAAACGATGTTTGGCCTAAAGAAAAGTTCAAGGGGAAATTTGCAGCTGATTATGAAAGAGCATTCATAAGATTAGCCAACCCAAGATTCTCAGGAATCTTTGGGAGAGAGAGATTTGGGCTAGGACCCTCACCAAGACATAATCTTTTACTCTCAGGATACTCACCTCCCTTGGATGGCGGATTTCTATCTTATGAGGGAGAGAAATTTAAGTTGAGCTTTATTTTCTCAAGACTTGAAGATGTAAAAGCCGAGACACTAAACTTTGTGGGTGACCCAGACTCAACGGATATAGCAAATTCAAAACGTTTTATGTCGGTTCGCAGGATAGATTTCTTGCCCAGAGATTGGATAAATGTGGGACTTACAGAACTTGTAATTTTTGGAGGACCCGGTGGATTCCCGTCACTCTATTATTTAAACCCTATTGCTCTCAGTTACCCTTACGAATATCTTCATAAAGAAGCTAATCATAATATATTCTGGGACATAGATTTTAGATTAGACTTAAAGAATATGGCTTTATATGGAGAATTTCTGATGGATGACTTCCAGTATGGGAAGGATGCACAAAATGAACCTAATCATATTGGATTTTTAGCTGGGGTGGAGCTTGCAGACCCCTTAAAATTAAAGAATACTTTCTTTTGGATAGAATATGCAAGAGCAACAAGATGGTTATATAATCATTTCATCCCTTGGCAGAGGCATGAGTATATGGGTTATCCAATCGGGCATCCGCAGGGACCTGATTTTGATGAGCTTTTTGCAAAAATTACACATCACTTAAATCCAGAGTGGGATCTTTATGGAAAATGCTCATATATAAGGCACGGAGCAGGAAGAATAGACGATGCTTGGCCCATACCGGAGTTTCCAAGAGAATCTGGAACTTATTTCCTGGATGATAATTTTCTTTTGGCTCCGGTGCATACTTACTTAGACTTGAGAGCTGGGATAAACTTTTTCAAGTTGGTCAGATTGCACAATCTAAAAATTATGACTACTATTTCGGGAGAAGCTGGATTTTGTAGACCTTCTGATAAAGATTATTTCCCTGTATTTAAAGCATTATTTACTTTTGGTATTCCTTGATATAAAAAATCTTGACATCAGTAAATTTTAAGTTATAACTAAATCTTCAAAGATAAAAAAGGAGGTATGGTATGTTTAAACATTTTGCTTTAGTAGTAGTTATTTTAGGAACAATGTTGTTTGGGTGCGCACCGAAGGATGAGGATATTTCCGTGAAAACGGTCGGAGCTACTAAGTGCGTATTCATCGCTGGACAAGGGAACTATTCTGAAATCGGTCCAACATTTGGCAAGCTTTTTGAATGGTTAATAGAAAACGACGTTAGACCAATTGGTCCGCCTTTTGGTATATATTATGACAATCCTGAAGAAGTGCCACCTGAGGAATGCAGGTATGACATATGTGTTCCTGTTGGAGCAGAAATTGAGGGTGATAGTTTAGTGCAGGTAAAAGAAATACAGGAAATGGAAGTAGCTTCACTTATGTACAAGGGACCGTATGACAAGGTGAGTGCCTCTTGGGAAAAGCTTTATGGCTGGATATACAGGAATAAATATGAACCAGCAGGACCAGGAATGGAGATATACCTTAACTCACCTGATGAAGTGCCTGAAAACTCACTTTTGATAGAAATTCAAGTTCCCGTTAAGAAAAAATAAATAGGAGGTAGATTATGGGTAAGATAACGATATCTGTTATAAAAGCAGATATAGGTGGATATGTAGGACATTCCTCATCACACCCAGATATCCTTGAGCTCGCGAGAAAAGACCTTGAGAAAGCAAAATTAGAGGGATTGCTCATTGACTTTCGGGTTCTGAGTTGTGGGGATGACCTTGAACTAATTATGACTCACGAGAAAGGAGAAAATGCAAAACCAATACATAAACTTGCTTGGGATACATTTCTGAACGGTACTGAACTTGCAAAGCAAATGAAACTATATGGTGCAGGGCAAGACATTTTATCTGATGCATTCTCTGGAAATGTTAAGGGTATGGGACCGGGAGTTGCAGAGATGGAGATTGAAGAAAGAAAATCCGAACCCATTCTTATCTTTATGGCTGATAAGACTTCACCAGGTGCCTGGAACTTCCCTTTATACAAGATGTTTGCAGACCCGTTTAATACTGCAGGATTAGTAATAGACCCGAGTCTTCACGACGGATTTAAGTTTGAGGTACTTGATCCTTACAAAGAAGAGACTATAGTATTCTCTGCACCTGAAGAGATATATGATATGCTTGTCTTTATTGGAGCAAAAGAGCATTATGTTATACAACGTGTATGGAGGAAATCAGACAGCAAGATAGCCGCTGCATCATCTACACAGAAACTTGCTCTTATTGCAGGAAAATATGTAGGCAAGGATGACCCTGTTTTAATTGTTCGTGCTCAATCAGGATTCCCAGCAGTTGGTGAGGTGCTTGAAGGATTCGCGTTCCCATTTCTTGTTGCAGGATGGATGAGGGGTTCACATCACGGACCATTTATGCCAACATCATTTAAAGAGGCAAATCCGACAAGATTTGATGGACCACCAAGAGTAACTTGTGCAGGATTTCAGTTATCTAATGGAAAGCTTGTGGGGCCAAGGGATATGTTTGATGACCCATCATTTGAACGTGCACGCAGAACAGCAGATGAAATAGCAGATTATATGCGTCGGCATGGACCTTTTGAGCCGGGCAGATTGCCACTTGCAGATATGGAATATACTACTTTGCCCGAAGTCCGCAAGAAACTGGAAGGTAGATTTAAGAAAAGTGTAAGTTAGAAATAAAGACGCTGATTTACACAGATAGGCACAGGGTAGAAGATTAAGAAGAGTTTGCAATCTTTTTAAATACTGAATCTCTCAATTTTTTATGTCTATCTGTGTCTAAATATCTAAATATTAAAATAGGAGGAGAAAGATGGTAGAAATATCTAAAAAAAATGATATGTGTTTTGTAGTTGTGCGAAAAATGAATAATAAACCAGGAACTGCGGCAATTATTTTGTCATCGCTGAAGGAAGCTGGAGTAAATGTTGAGAACCTTCAAGCGATAGTTGACCCTAAAAACGAACAGGCAGATGTTTTTACGCTGGCAGTAGGTTTGCCAGATGTTGAAAAAACAGTGCAAAGTATAGAAAGAGCAAATGGAGAAGTAGGTGGAGAGCGACCACCCTTGGTTGTTAAAAATCTTGCAGGAGTTGTAGTTAGAGGAATTACTCTTGAAAATTCGACAAACGTTTTTCACCAAGTCTTTAAAATATGTGGGAACTTAGGGATAAACGTAGCTATGGTATACACTACACCTATATCCTTAAACATTTATATAAAGGAAAAGGTCTTTGTTAATCAATTACTTGAGGGACTGCGAAGAGGACTTAAAGAAGGATGAAAGCTGAAGTACATATTATTGAATCACTTTGTAAGGAATGTGGGTATTGCATAGAAGCGTGTCCTAAGAAAATACTGGAGCCTGCTGATTACTATAATCAAAACGGGTTCCACCCTGTTCGGATTACAAAGCCAGAGGAATGCACAGGATGCAGCTTATGCTATCAGGTTTGCCCAGAGATAGCAATTGAGGTAAGGAAGCTATGAATATAGAAAAGTATAAAAAGGGTGAAAAGATATTGATTAAGGGGAATGAGGCGATGGCAGAAGGTGCTGTCAGAGCAGGATGCAGGTTTTTTGGAGGATATCCGATTACTCCGCAAAACGAGGTTCCTGAATATCTGAGTTGGCGGTTGTTTGAAGCTGGAGGCACTTTTATTCAGGCAGAATCCGAAGTTGCAGCAATCAATATGTTATATGGTGCAGCGGCTTGTGGAACAAGGTCAATGACTTCCTCGTCAGGATGCGGAATATCATTAAAGCAAGAAGGTATATCGTATATTGCAAGTGCAGAGCTTCCTATCTTCTATGCAAATGTGATTCGTGGTGGACCAGGACTTGGTAATATTGCTCCCTGTCAGGGAGACTATTTTCAAGCAACCCGTGGAGGAGGACATGGCGATTATCGGGTGATTGTGCTTGCACCAGGTTCTGTGAACGAGATGGGAAACTTTCCAAAACTTGCATATGACCTTGCTGATAAGTATAGAAACCCTGCTATGATACTTGCTGATGGACTTCTGGGACAGATGATGGAGCCAATGGCATTTGATTTTGATTGGGTTAATATAGATAAACTTCCTCCAAAGGATTATACTATGACAGGATGCAAGGGTAGGGAGAGAAGGATAATAAACACACTCCTTATGGATATAAATGTCCTTGAGCGACATAACTGGCACCTTTTTGAAAAGTATGAGCAAATAAAAGCTAATGAGGTGAGATTTGAGGAGAGATACACAGATGATGCTGATATTATTATAGTTGCCTTTGGGACATCAGCGAGGATTGCGGTGGATGCTATCACAAAAGCCAGAGAACAGGGAATAAAGGTTGGACTCTTGAGACCCATAACTTTGTGGCCCTTTCCCGAGAAGATTGTAGCCGAACTTGCAGAAAGAGTTGGAAAAATATTAGTGGTAGAGATGAATATTGGACAACTTGTTGAGGATGTCAAAATGTTTGCAAATGGGAAGTCTGAGATTTATTTCTACGGTCGTCCAGGAGGTGTAGTTCCCACCGGCGAAGAAGTTCTTGATGCAATAAAAAGAGCACTGAAGAGCCGTAATGTTAAATTAGGAGAGATTAATCATTTAAACAAACTATGAAAGTATTTAAGAAACCACTGAGTATGACTCCAATTCCGATGAGGTATTGTCCCGGATGTGGGCATGGGATTATTCACCGCCTAATTGCAGAGGTAATTGACGAATTTGATATAAGGGAAAGAACTGTCGGGATATCACCTGTTGGGTGTTCGGTCTTTATTGACGAGTATTTTGACTGCGATATGATACAAACCGCTCACGGCAGAGCTCCAGCAGTGGCAACTGGTATGAAACGAAGCATCCCAAATCTTGTTGTATTCAGCTATCAGGGGGACGGAGATTTGGCTGCAATTGGCACCGCAGAGACTGTTCATGCGGCAACAAGGTCGGAGAACTTCACTACTATCTTTGTGAACAATGCGATATACGGTATGACGGGCGGCCAGCAAGCTCCGACAACAATGCCCACTCAGAAGACTACTACCACTCCTTTTGGAAGGGAAGTCAAGATACATGGCTATCCTATAAAGGTATGTGAGATGTTAGCTCCTCTGGACGGTCCTATATATCTGGAAAGAGTTACTGTTCATAAGGCATCCGGCGTTCTCAAGGCAAAGCGAGCGATTAAGAAGGGCTTTCAATCTCAGCTTGATGGACTTGGGTTCTCATTGATTGAGATTCTTTCTCCCTGTCCGACGGGCTGGGGATTAACGTGCAAAAAGGCATGCGAGTATGTGGATGAAGTAATGATTCCGTATTATCCGCTTGGGGTTTATAAAGATTTAACACAAAAATAGGAATGAATGATTTAATGAGTTCTGGGAATGATTCACGGATGTCCGAGAACGACTCACTGATGTCCGGGAATGACTCACTGATGTCCGGGAACGATTCACTGATGTCCGGGAACGATTCACTGATGTCTGGGAACGATTCACTGATGTCCGGGAATGATTCACTGATGTCTGGGAATGACTCACTGATGTCGGGGAACGACTCCCCGATGTCTGGGAACGATTCACTGATGTCCGGGAATGATTCACTGATGTCTGGGAACAACTCACTGATGTCTGTGAATGAATCCCAGAGGTCTGGGAATGACTTCCAGAAGCCTGTAAACAAATAAATAAAATGAGGCAAGAAGTAATAATATCGGGATTCGGAGGTCAGGGAGTCATAAAGGCAGGAGTCCTGCTGGCAACTGCTGCGATGACGGAAGATAAGCGTTGCACTCACTTCCCATCATACGGTGCTGAAATGAGAGGCGGAACCGCTAATTGCTCGGTGATTGTCTCAACCGATGAGATAGCTTCCCCAATAATCAATGAGCCAGACACAGTGATTGCAATGAACGAGCCATCTCTTGATAAATTCGAGCCGAGACTCAAGAAAGGCGGAGTATTGATATACAACTCCTCGCTGATTTCAAAGAAGCCATCCAGAAACGATATTGACATTGTGGCTGTGCCTGCCAATGAAATAGCAGAGCAACTCGGAACCACTAAATGTGCTAATATGGTTGTGCTCGGAGCATACATATCAAAGACGCACGCAGTATCGCTTGAGAGCATAAAATCCTCTATACCCAAAGTATTCAAGGGAAAGGATAAATTCCTCGCTACGAATAAAAGTGCTCTTGACAAAGGTGCCCAATTTAAATAAAGAACCTCCAATATGTCTCTCAATCCTGCACATAAAATAATACTCCTATGCTTCTTCAGTGGCTTCTTAGCCCAATTAATAAAAGTCGCTCTCGGATATTCTAAAGAAAAAAGAATAAACATAAGGCATATCGTTGAACCGGGCGGTATGCCAAGCTCTCACTCTTCAGCCGCATCAACTCTTACTATCTCTATCGGATTAACTTCTGGCTTCGATTCACCACTCTTTGCAATTACATTCTTCTTTAGTATCATCGTTATGTATGAAGCTACCGGACTTAGGCAAGCCGCTGGAAAACAAGCGCGAATATTGAATCAACTTCTTGATAAGATATATAAGAAGGAAGCTACCGGAGATATGAAACTGCGTGAACTTTTAGGCCATACACCGATTGAAGTTTTATTGGGCGCACTGATGGGAATCCTATTCGCACTTGCATTCTTTTAGAAATCCTTAAACTCTTGAACCTTTATATGCTATGTCTATTATCCCTATTCCTCCTTTGTAAAACCAGCACCAACTTTACAATCTCCTACGAACCACAAGATACTCGCACTGCCCAAGAAATCCTTGAATTCGCAAATGAAGAACTACCTCGAATCTCAAAAGATATGGGGATAACGCAAAAGAGCATCCCACACATTAATATAAAACTCATCTCCTCAACCTCTGACATCGACAAAATCAACGGATTTCCAGACTGGGGAATCGGGTGTGCAATCCCCAATAAGCACACTATAATCCTTAAATCCCCGAGAATTATCAAATACCCTGTAAACATCAGAACCCTTGTGGCTCACGAAATATCTCATATTGTGCTTGGAAACCTGACTCCCGTAGAAATCCCAAGATGGTTTGATGAAGGAATGGCAATGTATGAATCCCACGAATGGGAGATTGGCGAAAGTGTGTGGCTTTCTTGGGCAAATTTTAATCACTCTATCCTCCCACTCTCAAGTATTGAAACATACTTCCCTCGGAACCACAAAAAAGCCAAACTCGCTTATGTCGAGAGCTTCTCTACTATTGCTTTTATTATCAATCAATTCGGAGAAGAATCCCTCAAGGAACTCATTCAAGCTCTCCACTCTGCAGGAGCAACCTCCCATTTTGACCAAATCTTACACAAGGTATTGGGCTTAAACTCCATTGATTTTGCACAGGAATGGGAAAAATGGGTAGAGCATCGATATAATGGTTTTAATGTATTTTTCAACACATTTTTCCCAGGAACACTCCTTCTCGTAATCTTTTTCCTTGTAATTTTCTTAAAAAGGAGGAGAATTAACTCAAACAACTTAAAAAGTTTTGAATCACAAATTAACAACACTAATGAGCACGAAGAATCCGATTCTTAACTCTTTATATCTTTTAGGCATTTAGGTATTTAAGGCATTTAGGTATTTAAGTTTTATGCTATTATTATTTCTACTCTTAAATCTGGAAACCCCTTTAAGAACTCCACAAATATTACTAACTATCCCGTCAAACGCTTACCAATTTACTCCACTTGACCAATATGAGGACTTTTTCCTTTCCTATCCATCCCTGAACATTAAGAACGATTCCATATATTTTAGAGGGTCTTCCAAAGTCTTATTACTCTTGGATGGCATCCCCATTAAATCTCTACATAATGTATGCTTTCCTGCAATTGAAAAAATAGAACTACTTGCCGAACACGCAAGTTCCCTTTACGGAGATTATGACGCAGTCCTCAATATCATTACTAAAAAATTCAGTCGGGAACAAAGCGAAGATCCTCTCCCCTACTCAAACATCAAGCTAATCAAAAATCCAGACCATGTTCAATTCGAGCTCGGAAGGATACTCTCTAATCCTTTTGACCTCTACATATCAGGCGACCTGGACTCTACCACAAAATTTAGTGCTAATCTCGGATACCAATCAAAACTCATTAACATCAGAGCTCACTATGTAGGAAAAGCTTACGAAACACCCATACTCTTACAGGGTTCGTTGTTCTCTAATTTCAAATTCTCCTTAACTCAACACTTCTTTTCCATAATCCAGCTCTTCAATCTTAAAAATCATAAATTCTTGCTCGGCACAGATTCTTACCAAATTCTAAACAAGGACTCATCTTCCACATCTTTCTTTATTCAAGACTATTGGGAACTGCATCCTCTTCTATATCTCGTCCCATCTGCAAGATATGATAAAACCCTTCATCCAAAAATCTCTGTGGGCTATATCCCTCAAATCAATACGACTATTTTCTCATCTCTCACACAGGACCAGCTGAATCTTGGAATCAGAACATTTGACTCAAGCATCAATGCTTATTATATGTTTGATGAAGCTCGGCAAGGAATAGAAGCAAAACTCACTACCCCCTGGCTCTGGAACTTTAAACTCTCAACAGCTTTAGACCTTTCTATATCATTCAATTCTTCAACTCTTCAACTCTTCAACTCTTATAACTGAATACAGAAAAGAGTTTCAACTTGGGAAAAAGAGAAGCTCTCAATCTACCCAAAAGGGAAATCTTGAGATATATATTTTCGGAGACTTACTCTCGGAAACCTTACGCATTGAGTTACGGATAATAGACGCTCACATATTTTATCGCTTAAACTCTTTAACCTTTGAACCCTTGAACTCTGAAACCTCTTCATACGGCTTTAACTGGCACTTCTGGAACTAACCCCTTAAACCTTTGAACCCTTCAACCCTTGAACCAGAGAAATCTCATTTCAATATTATGAACTTCAAAACCTTGTTTTTATCTCTGTATGATAATCTCGCAAAGTAAACACCAGAGTTCTTGCTCATTGTATCAAACTTGTTCGTCCCTCCTCCAAGATAACCATTATATACACTCTCTGCTAATCTACCAGCCACATCATAAATCATAAGTGAAACCTTATCTCCAAATGGAAGCTTAATTACAAGTTTGTTCCCCTCAAATCCCGATATAACATCAGAAGAAACAGAAACTTCTTCTATGTTAGTTGAATGATACCGATGAGTCAACCACACTTCATAAAGCACTGGTATATCATCGTCTCCTCTAAACTCGGCTTTATACTGAAACATCTCTGCTTTACGCTCACCGAGAGAAAAGCTATCTACTACATTCTTTCCTATAATAGCAGCGTGAGGCCCATCCCATTGCTTATTTACAATGTCGGAACTATCAGAACCAATTCTCCAATAAAAAGCTAAAGCTGTATCATTTGGAACACACGCTTTATAACCAAAATACTCTACTATATTGGATGTATCTGGAAGCTCAAGTATGGAAGATTCAAGAAAACCCAAGTCTGCAAATGCCTCTAACATCCGGTTTTCATAAACTATATGGGCATTTTTCTCGGTCACCAAAATATCCATACTCGGAACACATTCCCAGCACCTTAAAGATGCCACATACACCCAATGAGAGTTATGGCTCATAGCTGCAGTATCTACATCATAAACGCTGAATGTCAAAGGATTAGCAGGGTCCTGACGAAACCAACCAATTTCATCATAAGTGCCTGCTATATCAGGTAAGCCATCTAAATCTATATCAGCAGCTATCGCCCCATCCATATAGTGTCCAGAAGAAACTTCAGCTAATAAAGTGCTGTCAAAATTATAACCTGTCCCATCGTTAAGAAGCGCATAAAATCCTTTAACACCACTATCCCATTGTTTTCCACATACTAAATCCATATCGCCATCCATATCTATATCTTCTGCCCATGCACCATCAAAATCGCCATCAACCCAGTAATTACTGCTCCAAGATAGTGTGAAATGACCTGTTCTATCATTAAGGAAAACATAATTGGAATTAAAGCCAATAGAATAAATGTCAGGAAAACCATCTCCATTGAAATCTGCAGGATAGACTCTCCACCCATCGTCAAAAAGGTTTCCTATAAGCTCTTTGGCAAAATTCTGAGCCCCATCATTACGAAAGAGATAAACATCTCCATGAGATTGACTGCTACTGTTATCGACAGCTATCATATCCACATCCCCATCTAATTCCACATCCGCAGATGACACTCTATGATAACCAATTCCGTTATCCACGATGTGCCATATCCATAATGAACCTTGATTTTCATACCAGCCCAAACCTACTCCCTTTGTAGCAACTAAAACATCTATATCGCCATCTGTATCAAGGTCACAGGGATAAACAGATAGATAGACAGAAAATCCATCATTAGCAGGCCCTATTATATGTTTTGTCGCGAAAGTGTAGTCTCCAAGATTCTCATACCAAACTACCTTATCAGCAGTATGAGCGACCAAATCTTTCTTCCCGTCCTTGTTTATATCCGCCGGCATAAAACCCTGATGGTTACTTCCTATGCCCCAATTGCTTTCTACTATATGTTTTTCCCATTTTGAGTAGTCCCATTCAGTGGCTACCAGCGAAACTTGACCCGGAGTAGCAGCAGTAACACTATCACCTTTATAGTATTGAGTTCTCCAATCGCTTGCTGGTCCTAAAACTCCTGAGCCGCCCATCCAATCTGTCTGCAGACTCACGGCTCCAATAACTATTAAAAACAATAGGTGTAACATTATACCCTCCTTTTTTTATAAAAACTTCTTCTTGTATAAAATAATGTTATAACTGGGTGATATAAGGTAGGAAATATAGGGGGGCTTTGAAGAACAACTTTCCGCAGAGAAAAGTTATTTACGGCATTTAATTAAACTCCAATTTCTTTCTGATATCTCTCATCTTACCCCTCTATTAATAACTTACTCTAAAAAAGTGATTTTGTCAAGTAAAAAACAAAAAAAGTTGCAGTAACAATGAATTTCTACGAATTTCCATAAGTTTCTATTAATTTCCGAATTCTCTGTGAGTGGTTAAATTATTTTCCCTTATCTATTTAAGAAGTCCCTGAAAAAACTTGACTCTTTGAAAGAATGGTGTAAGATAAATTCAAGAGATAAAAAGTAGCTACCGATTATGCAGATTTTATAAAAATTGGCATTACTTTTATGACGATTTCTAAAAAAACATTTGACATTGAATAAAAAAGAGTTATTATACAACCAATTCTTGTGGGAAATTTAGTTTTAACCTATAGAGAAATTGATTTTAGCCAATAATTAATAAAATAACATTATGCCAAAGAAAAAAGTAAAACAATCTAACCCGGTGTCCCGGCTTGACTTAATTAAACAGATTGAAAAAGAGCGCCAATCTGCTGTGATTTGTTATATTACAGGAGACAAAGATAAGTTTCATACTCAGATTGGAGAAGATGTAATTCTAATGCTTTTTCGGCACTTAGAATTGATTGGCAAAAAGGATAATATTGATTTATTCCTTTATACCCGTGGTGGAGATATGGTCACGCCAATTAGAATTGTTAAGCTTATAAGAAATTACTGTAAAAAGTTCAGTCTGTTAGTTCCTTATCGGGCACATAGCGCGGGAACACTTATTGCTCTTGGAGCCGATGAAATTGTGATGGGTAAATTGGGTGAATTAACGCCGGTGGACCCTACAACCACACATCCATTTAATCCAAGGGATCTGGCAGTCGACCCCAAAAAACCCATGTCTATTAGCGTTGAGGATATTACTTCTTATTTACTTCTTGCAAAAGAGAAAGGGAAAGTTAAGGAGAACCAAATGGGAGAGATTTATGAGAATCTCACTAAACACTTATATCCTAACCCTAAACATCTTCACCCTTTAGCGTTAGGTAATGTTTATAGAGCACAAAGAATGAGTAGAATGTTATCTGAGAAACTTCTGAGTCTTCATATAGATGTTGAAAAGAAAAGCAATAAAGAGACTATAGAAAAAATTGTAAATGAGATTACCAGTAATATCTGTATTCATAATTATCCTATCTATAGAGATGAGGGAGAAGCATTAGGACTTAATGTAGTTACTCCTAAAAATGAATTAGAAAAAATGTTATGGGACTTGTATGAAAAATATGCTGAGGACATGGAATTAACAAAGCCGTTTAATCCTTTAGTTACATTAGGAACTGCTAATACTAGAGATATAAGATTGCAAGCGGCTCACATAGAAAGTGAAAAAGCACAAGACACTTTCTTTTTTTACATTCAGCTAAATAAAATAACAGCATCCCAAGTACCGGGTCAGCCTCCCATACCAGGAGTAAATGTGAGCGCGGTGCCCTCTGGTTGGGAAAAAGTGAGGTAATTATGGATACTGCAAATACAATTTTTTCCAGTGAAGGAACTGTGTTAATGCCCCAACAGATAGGTAAGATAGGAAATATTCCTATCTTTGCTTATCCTGGAGTAGATATACCTCTTGTAGAAGAACCAACTGGAACGGATAATCATTTAGAAATAGAAAGACCAGTTATTTGTGAAGATATAAATGTGCTTGAATTGGCAAAAAAGTATTATGAGGAACATAAGCATCTTTTGCTAAAGAAATACAGGGGCAAATATATTGCTATTCTTAATAACAAAATAGTTGGGTCAGGTAAAGATTTCTCGCTCCTTGCTCGGAGAGTCTATAAAAAATATGGCTATCAAACAATGTATATGCCATTCGTTAATGTAAAAGAAAAGATTGTCCGAATTCCTTCTCCCAGAGTCAAAGTTTCGTAATTATGCCGAAGAAAAAACTCCTTGCTTATTCTTACGATAAAGACAACTTTGACCCTCCAGCTCCAGTTTTGGAAGTCTCTTTGTCTACACCAACTCTGATATCACATAGTCATATCGTTAAATCTCTTGCACTTCTTGATTCTGGAGCAGACATGACTGTAATTCCTCAATGGATAGTACAACAACTCCAGCTTAAATATGTGGATAAAATACCGGTAGCTGGATATAAGGGACGTTCCCAACCGACTTTTGTCTATTCAGTAAAAATCATTTTCAGTAATTTAGGAGATTTCATAATTAGAGCTATAGCATCCGACAGCGAGAATGTTTTAATTGGAAGAGATATACTTAATAAGTGGTCGTTATTTTTGAAGGGACGCAGTGGAATTTTTGAAATCAGTTAGTGATGTAACTTCATTTAAGCAAGGATGAATCTTGCTCTACAATCTTTGCTTAATTAAATCGGGGATTTCCATCGGAGTGCGGGCTACAGATACTCCTGCTTCTTCAAGTGCCTTAATTTTTGCCTCCGCAGTCCCAGTGCCACCTGCTATTATAGCTCCTGCATGACCCATCCTTTTTCCGGCAGGAGCCGCACGACCAGCAATGAACGAGACTACCGGCTTACGCATCTCAGACTTAATATAAGAGGCGGCTATTTCCTCGTCTGTACCACCTATCTCGCCTATTAAAACTACAGCATCTGTGCCTTCATCAGCTTCAAAAAGAGGCAATAGGTCAATAAATGACATCCCAATAATCTGGTCTCCTCCTATTCCAAGACAGGTGCTCTGACCAAGACCCGCACTACTGAGCTGGTCAACTACCTCATAAGTAAGAGTCCCACTTCTTGAGATTACTCCAATCTTTCCGGGTTTATGAATTCCACCAGGCATTATTCCAACTTTCGCTACACCCGGAGTAATTATTCCTGGAGAGTTAGGACCTATCATCTTAGTTGGCTTTCCTTTTAAATAGTTATATATTTTAAGCACTTCTTGTGTAGGAACACCCTCTGTTATAGCCACAATCAGCTTAATGCCTGCATCTATGGCTTCGTAAATAGCATCAGGAGCAAAGCGAGCAGGCACATAAGTTGCTGAGGTATTCGCCCCTGTCGCCTCTACAGCTTCCTGCACTGTGTTAAATACAGGAACTCCGTGAACTTCTTGCCCTCCTTTGCCGGGAGTAACACCAGCAACCACAGGAGTCCCATAATCCAGCATCCCTTTGGTATGAAAACTACCGTCTCGTCCGGTAATTCCCTGCACACAAACTCTCGTATCTTTATCTACTAAAATACTCATCTAATCTTTTAATTTTATAATCTGTGTCTATCTGTGTTCATCTGTGGTTAACTAATTATTTTCAATTCGCTCAATTCGTGTAATTCGTGGTTCAGGTTTTTCCTTTGCGAGCTTTGTGTTCTTTGTGGTTCATTTTTTCTTCTTAGCATTTGGCATTTATAATTCATAATTCTTTTTTTCTGTGTCCTCTGTGGTTCAAAATTATTTTGTGACTCACTCTGCAAGCTTTACTACTTTCTTCACTCCCTCTGCAAAAGAGTCTGCAAAGTTTAAATCTGTATTAGCAAGCATCTCACGAGCTTTCTCTTTATTAGTGCCAGTCAACCTAACCACAATAGGATAAGGGACTTCCATTTTATTCATTGCTTCTATTATACCTGCGGCTATGTCATCGCATCTCGTAATCCCACCAAATATATTGATAAGAATCGCACGCACATTTTTATTGGTTAATATTATCCGCATAGCATTTACAACTTTTTCAGGCGACGAGCTTCCTCCTACATCAAGAAAATTAGCCGGCTCTCCCCCATACAATTTAATTATGTCCATAGTGGTCATAGCAAGCCCTGCCCCATTAACAATACATGCTACACTTCCATCAAGCCCAACATATGAAAGGTCGGACTGACGCGCCTCAAGTTCTAATGGGTCTTCTGCACCAGGGTCACGAAGCTCAGCTAACTCCTTTCTAAAAAGAGCATTATCATCAATATTAACTTTTGTATCACATGCAAGGAGTTTCCCCTCCACAGTTACCACAAGAGGATTGATTTCCGCTAAACTACAATCATTCTCTACAAACGCCTGATAAAGCTTCCTGATAATTGAACCCGCTTCTTGCTTAAGCTCTTTTTCTTTGAAAAGTGGAGCAACCAGTCTCTGTATCTGATAGTTCTTGAGTCCTACTAATGGGTCAACTCCTACTTTATGAATCTTGTCAGGAGTCTTCCGTGCCACTTCCTCAATTTCTATTCCGCCTGCCTCTGAGGTCATTAAAGCTATCTTTTTCCCTGCCCTATCTATTACCATTCCTACATAAAGTTCTTCCTTAATATCAATCGCTTCCGTTACCATAATCTTCTCAACCGTTATGCCTTTTATTTCCATACCAAGTATCTCTTTAGCTAACTTTTCTGCCTCTTCTGGATTTTTAGCAAGCTTTATACCTCCGGCTTTACCTCTTCCTCCAACTTGCACTTGTGCCTTAATAACTACTGACTTTTGGAGTTTCTCGGCTATTTTCCTTGCTTCTTCGGGAGTGGCACAAACTTCTCCTTGCAGAACTGGAATTCCATATCTTGCAAATATCTCCCTCGCTTGATATTCGTGAACTTTCATATCTTTAATCCTGATACTCGTAAACCTTCATATCTTCAACTATACCCCAAATAAATCTTGTCAAGAAAAAATGATTTAACCACGGAGAGACAGAAATATGAAAAGATTTGAATTTCTCATACACATTCCTAAAAGTTTATATCGGGTCACTCGGTTATTAAGCTATTCACTTTCACCATTCCAGATAAATACTAAACCAACAATTAATAACTTCTTCAGGTATTTTGGGCTTTAATTTCTTCTAATAATATCTCTACTATTTTATTTTTTGCAACTTTTTTTATTATTTTCCCCTTTTTGAATATGATTCCCTTATTCCTGCTTCCGGTAACACCAAAATCTGCATCTCTTGCCTCGCCAGGTCCATTCACAATACACCCCATTACTGCGATTCGCAAGGACTCACCCGTAGGGGCTGCTCCTACAGAATTCAATTTCTCTTCTATTTCCTGAACAAGCGATTCTACATCAATCTCACATCTCCCACAGGTTGGACAAGCTATGACTTGAATTGCCTCATCCCGTAAGTCTAGAGACCTCAAAATCTCATTTCCCAACTTTACTTCCTCTTTAGAATCTCCTGTTAACGATACTCTAATTGTATCTCCAATCCCTTCAGCAAGCAATGTTCCAATTCCAACAGCCGAACGGATAGTCCCTGACATTCCACCAGATGCAGCTGTAACCCCAAGATGCAAAGGATAATCAACTTCCTTTGAAACCAAACGATAGGCATCTATAGTAATACAAGGGTCCGATGACTTTACTGATAGCACCATTTGGTCAAAATCAAAGTCAAAGTTCTCTATTATTTTCACCCATCTAAAAATACTCTCCGCAAGAGCAGGAGCTGTAGATTTTCCATATTTTTTAACCAAATCAGACTCCAGACTCCCAGAATTTACACCTACTCTCATCGAGACACCGTAATCTTTCAAACACCTGACTACTTCTTTCACTTTAGCTTTCCCACCTATATTCCCAGGATTTATACGAATCTTGTCTGCTCCCTGTTTTACTGCCTCAATTGCAAGTTTATAGTTATAATGTATGTCTGCTATAAGGGGTATCTTGATTTCGCATTTAATTTGCTTAATCTGTCTCGCACTCTCAAAATCAGGAACAGCTATCCTAATTAAATCACATCCAAGTTCCTCAAGTTTATGAATCTCCTTAATAATTTGTTTTGTAAGGGAACTGCCTCTACCCCTTGACTTAACCATTGACTGAACTGAAATTGGAGCTCCTTCACCAATTTTCATATCCCCAACTTTAATCTGCTTTGTAAGCTTTCTTCTAATCATCTCTACAGGATTCTATCCACAGGACTCCGTGAGCGAACAATATCTGGGATTTTGAGTCGGGGAACTCAAAACTACCCGTAAGGAAAATAGCCCTGTATTGTTAATGGAAAATAACCACTTTCTCTTTCACTGTTATATTAGACCCCTCAAATCTCATAAAGTAGACTCCTGAGCTGAAATCTGATATATCAAGTTGAGTAGTATATACTCCAGGCTCTCTTTTTGGTAAGGTAACCTTTCTAACCACTCTTCCACTCTTGTCATACATTGAGATTTTGTAAGCTCCTTTCTTTGCTATACTGTATTCAATACTTAATTTTTTAATTGCAGGATTTGGGTAGATTTGCAGGTTCTCTGAGAATTTATGAAATGGCTTTTCCTCTTCAGTTTCTACAAATCTCCACTTCATAAGTTTTGCATAAATATCCCATTCTTTAAGTCTGCGATTGTCTGTCCAGGCAAACACAACCTTTTCCTTGCAAGAAGCAAGTCCTTCGCCAGATGATAAGTGATAGGCAGGGTTCATAGTATTTACTTGAAAGTTACTACCAACAGGAATTCCCGCATCGTCAAACTCTTGTGCCATAATCTGAGGGTTCCCGTTCCTATAATCTGTCCATGTTACTATAAAACTTCCTGAATCAGGATTTATTGCTACTGCAGGTGCCTCCTGCATTATACTATCTGCATCATCGTTTATCCGAAAATTAGAGCCAACAGGGAGCCAACTCTCATATCTCTGCCCATAGATATCTTTATTCCCTTTTCTTATATCTTCCCAAACTGTCACAAAATTCCCCCCGGTTATCATTGCCACCGAAGGATTTATCTGTTGATTTTGCTCTATAGGGTCATCACTTATTTCAAAATTTACTCCAACCGTATCACCCAATGAATCATATCTCTGTCCATATATATCAAAAAGTCCTACATCTCCTTGTCCTTCTTGCCACACAACAACAAATTCACCGTTCTCACTTATAGCTACCGCAGGAGCTTCACTTCTCTCTTTTCCTAAAAACTGATTGACTCCGAAATTCGTATCTATTGGAGTGCACCCAGCAAAATATTTACGAGCATATATATCAGGTCGCTTGCTGTCATTACGAGCATCTTCCCAAACTACTACAAAGTTACCCGTTTTGTCTATTGCTACTTGCGGAGTACATCTTGGAGCATCTGGGTCTCCATTAACTTTGAATTCAGAACTTATGGGAACACCCGCACTATTATACTTGCGTGCATATATGTCGCCCAGATATAAAGCAGCTTTATACTTTTTCCTGTAAAACCAAGCTATAACAAAATCTCCTGCTGAATCTATAGCGACTCCCGGAGAGTATGCGATTCTGCTTGTGTCTTTAGTTACTATAAAATTAACACCTGCCTCTTCCCCATCTCCACCATATCTTTGAGCAAATATGCAAGAATTACCCAACCGTTCATCTTTCCATGTTATAACAAAGTCTCCGTTCAGAGACATAGCAACTTGAGGATGCTCCTGGTCTCTCATTCCTTCATCTGGAATAACAGAAAAATTGCTGTCAACAGTAGTTCCATCTGAGGCATATTTTTGCCCCATTAGTTCAGTGTCCTTTCCAGAACGGTCTTGCCATACTATAAAAAACTTTCCTTCTTTTCTTACGCCAACTACTGAATATATATCCCATTGCTTCCCTTGAGAATGTGTATTTGCCTTAAAATTCCCTCCATCCGGATTGCCAGACTTGTCATACCTTTGACCATAAACACTCGGGACCCTACGGTCATCTCTTTTATCGCTCCATATTACAACTACATTGCCTTCCGAATCCACTACAACATCTGGATTTTCTTGCCGAGCAGAGCCAGTATCGTCATTCACACGAAAGTTTATGTCCACAGGATTCCAAATTGAATCATATTGTTGACAATAGGTATTTGGATAGCTTGAATGCTCCCGATAATCCTCCCATACAATAATAGTCCTTCCTTCACCATTAGAACCAATGGCAGGAGACTGTATTGAGGAGTTGCTAACATTATCATTTACTCTGAAATTACTATCAACAGGTGTTACCCAATTTGCATATCTTTGACAATAGATATTACATCCTTGTCGAGTATCAAGCCACACAATTGCAAACGCACTATCACCAGTACACGCAATATCAGGATAACACTGGAATGCACTTGGCAAAGTGTCATCATTTACAATAAAATTATTTCCTACTTTCGAGCCAGATTTGTCATAAACCTGACCATAAATATCGGGCGATGTTCCCCTATCGTCTCTCCATACAATTGCAAAATCTCCTTCAGGACCAACGCAAACTTTTGGTGCATATTGCAATCTTCTCGATGTATCATCATCTATCCGAAAGTTTGAGCCAAGTGGAATTCCCGTTACATCATATCTTTGCCCATAAATATCTTTATTCCCATTACGATAATCTTCCCAAACCACCACAAAATTGCCAATACTGTCTGCTTCTACTGACGGAAAACTTTGAGTGCTCCCAGTCGTGTCATCATTAACCAGAAATACGGTGCCTATAATCACACCATCTGAATCAAGCTTACAGCCATAAACATCTGGGTCATGCCCATTTCTGGAATCTACCCATACTAAAACATACCCAAATTTTGTTGCCGCCATAGCTTGCGATCCCTGGTTGCATCCTCCGAGAGTATCATCATTCACCAACCAGTCACTTTTAATAATCTCTCCCCAAAAGCTCTTTGTTTTGTGTCTATTGTTCTGTGCCTTGTGATTTGAACTGTAAATCCCCAAGGAAAATAGAATACAGAATACAGAAAATAGGAAAAATATAGGAAACTTTTGCTCCCTTAATTTTGCTTTCATAATCCCTCCCAGATGGGTAGATGAGAACCCTCGCTCTCATCCAGTTGAAGCGAGGACTTCAACCTACCCGTGTCTTTTTTCTCCTTTATAGCATCAAATTATTTATCTAATATAAATTAATTTTGTCGGCATACATTCTTCTCGCGTTCCATCTTTCTCAATCCTACAAAAATAAACTCCAGAATTCACTTTATTCCCCTGATTATCTGTCCCATCCCACATTATTTCGTGAGTCGTGGGTCGTGAATCGTGAATCGAAAACTCCCGAACAAGTCTGCCAGAAAGGTCGTGAATCGTTAACGAGATGTTAGATGTTAGATGTCGGATGTCAAAGTTCTGGTATCTGGCATCTGGTATCTGAAATCTGATTTCCGTCTTTTGAGTAAATGGATTTGGATAAACTTGTAACTTGTAACTTGTAACTTGTAACTCCTCATCTTCTTCCACCCCAATAGGAGGCACAGGAAAGTCAAGAACAAAAATCTTGTGATGCACAAGGTCGCTTCCTACAACCTCAAGCTCGCCATCTCCATCTATATCTCCCAGAGCTAAAGGAGTATCCTGGTCTCCGGAACTATATCCCCATTGCCATTGCTCTGAACCATCGGCTTCCCAGGCATAACAGTATCCATTATGGATTGACATTAATATCTCGAGCTCACCATCTTTATCTATATCTGCAATAGCAGGAGAACACGGCACAGGATATACATCAGAACTAAAATCACATATCTTCCATTTTTCTATACCACTTTCTCCTTCTATTGCGTAAACGCATTCACCTCCGAAAGAGCCTATTATAACCTCAAGCAGACCATCTCCATCTATATCTGCAAGAGCAGGAGATTGATAGTCTATGTAGCCATCTGTTTTATAGGACCAAAGGAAACTTCCATCATTTCCTTTTAATGCATAGACATAGCTATTATGACATCCAAAAACTACATCTAATGTATCATCTCCATCAAGGTATCCTAATGCAGGCGAAGAGTATATATAATCCCCAGCATCATAAGTCCACAGAGTATCACCATTACTAAGAGCATATAATTTCCCATCTGATGACCCAACAAATATTTCAAGTGTATCATCTCCATTTATATCCCCGATAGCAGGAGAACTCCTAATCATTCCTCCTGTCTTGTATTTCCATTTCTCACTTCCGTCAAACCACCACAAAACATAAAGACAGCTATCGTCAGAGCCCACTATTATCTCTATCGTCCCGTCATTATCTATATCTCCGGCTACAGGTGATGAACTAATCATTCCACCTGTAGGAAAACTCCAAAGGAGCCCGCTATTTCCATCAAGTGCATACAATGTACTATCCCAAGAACCAAAAATAACATCTAATGTGCCACTATTATTTATATCAAAAAGTAGAGGAGAAGACTTAATAATCCCACTTACTTGATATGACCATAAAAGCTTTCCATGATACCATAGATTGCTTCCTATACGCTCTACTGAGTCCTGTAATACATATAGGATACCAGTATTTGAAGCTGCTACCACTATTTCAAGTATACCGTCTCCATTTATATCTCCTAAAACTGGAGATGAATTCTGCATACAATCAACCATATTCGGCAGATGCCAATCCCAGCGTAGTTTTATAGGAGTAAGCTTACCATCAAGTTGACCAATTTCATCTGAGAATCCTGTCCGCATTGGGTCGTGCTGAAACATAGGCCAATCTGCTCGTGCTGAAAAGCACAGAATACAGGAAACAGAATACAGGAAACTTTTGCTTCTTCACTACTTGAACCTCCTTGTATTAAATTATCTATTTAATATAAATCAACTTCATAGGCACAGATTTAATCCGTGCCCCATCTTTCTCAAATCTGCAGAAATAAACTCCAGAATTCACTCGCTTCCCCTGATTATCTGTCCCATCCCACACTACGGAAAGTTGAGAGTTGAGAGTTGAGAGTTGAGAGTCAAAAAAGGTTTTGACAAGCCGTCCCGTCAAGTCATAAATTGTGAGAGTTAAGAGTTGAGAGTTAAGAGTTAAGAGTTTTGACAACTGAAAACTGATAACTGTAAACTCCTTAAATGGATTTGGATAAATCTCTAATTTTGCATTTTGCATTTTGCATTTTGCATTTTCATTCTCTTCCACTCCAATCAACTCATTCCTCCAGAAGTTTATCCCTCCATCAGCTTCTCCCACAAATAAATCATAGTCTCCATCACCATCTATATCCGTAAATACGGGTGTGCTATATCTCCCAACATCAATCCCATTATACGCAGTATCTACAAGTGTCCATATCGGAGTTATTGAATCACCGTCATTCCTATAAAAATAGATATAGCCACCGCAGGAGCTATCTAATATTCCAGATGTATATCCAACGCCGATAAACATATCAAGGTCTCCGTCCAAATCTACATCTGCAAATGCAGGAGCGGCACTCCCTCCAACTGTATCAGGAGCATAACTTTCCGTTCTAAAAGTCCATAATGCTATGCCTGAATTCCCATCGTTCTTGTAATGCCAAACTTTTCCATCTGCCTCTCCTATGAATAAATCATAATCTCCATCTCCATCTATATCTGCAAAGGTGGGCTTCGGGTCAAGTCCTAAATCTATAAGATAGGTATTAGTTATGAAAGCCCAGCCAGTATCATCATTACGATAATAGGTTATCTTTCCATCATGGTTTCCTATAAATAAATCCTCATCTCCATCGTCATCTATATCTACAAAAGTAGGAGCAGCATTTCCCTCAACCACAAGAGTATCAATATACTCCCTTTCTTCATAACTCCATTTTGGACTTCCTGCACTACCTACATTGCGGCACATCCTGAGTTTACCATCCTGTGTGCCTACAATCATATCCATATCTCCATCGTCATCAATATCTGCAAATGCAGGAGCACTGAAATATCCGAAATCAAGATAGTTGAACTGGTCTGTCACAAACTCAAACTTTGCAGAGTCCGAGTTTCCCGTGTTCCGATAAAACCTCATCAATCCATCTTTGCCTCCAACAAACAGGTCAAAGTCTCCATCCCCATCAATATCTGCAAGAGACGGACCAGCTCTATTAAAAACATTTGCAACAGTATCCGCAGTAGCAGACCACACTGGCGAAGAAGAATCGCCTTCATTTTCCCAATACAAGACATTGCCACTCTTTTCTCCCACAAACAAATCAAAGTCATTGTCCCCATCTATATCACAAAATACAGGGTCTATTTGTGCATACTTCAGTGTTATATCATCTATTACAGTATCTGCGGTATCAGACCACACAGGAGAACTGGAGTCTCCAATATTCTCATAGAATATAAGCATCCCCGGATGTTCTGCTTCTCCTATAAATAAATCATAATCATTATCTGCGTCTATATCACATAATGTAGGACAACTATGACGATAACGAGGAAATGGAAGAGTATCTATAAAAGTTACCCCTATCCCAGGAGACCTATAAAAATGAACTTTCCCAACATAATCTCCGCAGTATAAGTCAAGGTCACCATCCGCATCTATGTCAACAAAGAAAGGAGCAGAATAACCCTTCTTCATTCCCCACCATACATTAATATTACTGAAATTATCACTATCAAATCTAAATATAGGATTTGCAGGAGTTCCAATATTCTCATAACTTGTAACAGTGCCGTCCCATCCTCCTATAAACATATCAAAGTCCCCATCTCTATCTATATCGCAAAATGTGGGCTTGCTTCTCTCAAACCCACCAGTATATAGCCCCGGCAGAGTATCACCATCCAAAACTCCACTAACTACTTTTTCCCACGAAACCTGTGCATTCAAAGCCACAGGGATGAAACAAGACATTAAGACAAGCAACTTAATCATTTCTCCGCCTTTCTATATCTTTCATACAGAGTCCGCTATCTTTTATAGCGCCTCCGCTATCTTTTACAGCGCCTCCGCTATCTTTTATAGCGCCTCCGCTATCTTTTATAGCGCCTCCGCTATCTTTTATAGCGACACCGCTATCTTTTCTGGCGACACCGCTATCTTTTCTGGCGACATCGCTATCTTTTCTGGCGACATCGCTATCTTTTCCAGCGACACCGCTATCTTTTACAGGGATGTCCCTATCTCTCATACCCTACCTTCTTTCATCTTATCTTAATTATCTTTACTGGTTTATAACCTTTTATTTTTACAAAATAGACCCCAGGTGATAAATCCTTACCTATAACTTTAGACTCTGTCTCCTCAACCAACCTTCCCATCACATCGTGAATCGTGAATTTTCCCTTGATAGCTTGATTGCTCGATAGCTTGATAGCTGTATGTTGCACAAATGGGTTCGGATACACTCTCATCTCTAATCTCTCATCTCTAATCTCTAATCTTTCTTCCACCCCGAGAGGGTCAAAAGAGGTCGTATAAATATCCCAGTTCCCATTTCGGTCATCCTCCCAGACTACAATACACTTGGCTTCATCCCCAGAAATATCAGGATACCATGCATTCGTTGGAGATGAGGAAACTGGATAAAACCCTCCTAAGTTTCTCAGAGTATCTACATTTCGCCTTAAAATCTCGCTCTTCGTCTGAAAATCTGCCCACGCTATAACCCATCTCTCATTATTCCAGAAAATCCGAGGATAATATGAGTCACGGGCTGTATCATATAAAACAGGAAAATCAGAACCTTCTGGAGTTCCTGTTGAATCGATAGCTCTTCCATAAATATCATAAACAGAACCAGAACGGTAGTCTGACCACACAACGAGCCAGCGACTATTGCCACAGGAAACCTCCGGATATAACTGATGTTCCGGAGCTTGACAAATTGGGAAGTTACTTCCAGCTAATCCACCTGCTGAATCTATTAATTGACCATAAATATCAGAATTGTCCGTTCTATTGTCCTCCCATACTACGAGCCAATTTTTTTGAGTTCCATTCCAGGATACGGACGGAGAAACCTGATGCTCATCTGCTTGAGAGATGGGAATTGCTGAGCCCACAAAATTACCACTACCATCCATAAGTTGACCATAAACATCAAGATTAGCCCCATTCCGATAGTCTGACCAGACAACAAGCCAATACTCCCCACTCCAGCTAATACTTGGATTCACTGAATTTGCAGTATCTGCAATGGAAAACACAGAATCTATTGAATCTCCTGCCCAATCCAGAAACCGACCATAAATGTGAGAGATAGCACTACCCTGGTCGTGTGTCCATACCACCAGATAGCAGGAATCACTCCATTCTACTGCAGGAAAACACTGACTCCTTATGTCAGTACATATTGGGAAATTAATATCTACAAGCGTTCCGTCGGTATCCATAAGTTGGCCCCATATATCTGCAAGTGGGCTACTCCGCTGGTCTTCCCATACAACAAGCCACCCACTATCACTTCTTGCAATCGCAGCGTGCTTCTGGTCATTCAAGGCATCAGAAACAGGAGAATCCGCATTTACTAATATAGGGGTGAATAGAAATATTATTCGCAGAATCTCAAAACGAGTCTGCGACCTGTGGATAAGCAATAGTCTTTTCACTGCACGCCTCTTTTGTAACTCTTTACTCTCAACTCTCAACTCTATACTCTTAATTCTATCTCAATATCGTCAGCTTCCTCGTTGCCTTGTAATTATTTGTCTCTACTCTCACAAAGTAGATGCCATTGGTGAGTTCCTCAAGATTTATCTCAACACCCTGTTGCGTTGTCAAAACATGCTTTGCTAACTTGCCTGAGAGGTCGTAAATCTTGATGTTTGTCTCCTTGATAGCTTGATGGCTCGATAGCTTGATGACTGTCTTTCCCATACACGGATTCGGATAAACTCTTAATTCCAAACTCTTAACTTTTAACTCTTTGTCCTCACTTACACCGGCAGTCGGGCATTTATGACGCTTGTAATATATCTCCTCAATGCCATGACGCCAATCTGTCCAAGCTATATGTGCATCATAAGGACATTTAGTACAAGCAACTGATATATACTCAGAAGTGCTATTATCAACAGTTAATCCTTCATCAGCTATCCAATTTGCTCCATAATCAGCTGACCGATTATAATATACCTCAGAATTGCCATCCCTCTCATCCTGCCAAGCTATATGAACACAACTATCTGAACAACAAATTGATGGATATTGAGAATTAGCAACGTTATTAATAAGTCTAAAATTATCAATATCCCAACTTGTTCCATAGTCACTTGACCGATTATAATATATCTCATACTTGCTGCCAAACTTCCAACCCTGCCAAGCTATATGAACACAACTATCTGAACAACAAATTGATGGATACCAATCCCAGTCAGCATTATTAGTAAGTCTAAAATTATCAATATCCCAACTTGTTCCATAATCGCTTGACCGATTATAATATATCTCAGAACCCCCATCCCTATCATCCCACCAAGTCATATGAACACAACTATCTGAACAACAAATTGATGGACGTTCGGATTTATCAGCATCATTAGTAAGTCTAAAATTATCAATATCCCAACTTGCTCCATAATCACTTGACCGATTATAATATATCTCAGAATTGCTATCTCTCTCATCCTGCCAAGCTATATGAACATAACTATCTGAACAACAAATTGATGAATATTGAGAATTAGCAGCGATATTAGTAAGTCTAAAATTATCAATATCCCAACTTGCTCCATAATCACTTGACCGATTATAATATATCTCATAATTGCCATTTCTAATATCATTCCAAGCTATATGAACAAAACTATCAAAAACACAAATAGAAGGACAATGAGAATTTTGTGTTGTTAATTGTTGATGAGGACCAAAAGTAGCTCCATAATCTATTGACTGAACATAATAAAGCTCACCGGGGTTCGTTCCATCTCTATGTTCCCAAACTATATGAACAAAAGAATCTTGTGCTGCTATTGTCCATGCATTATTCCGGGAACCATAGTCAGAATAGCTTGGATAAATAGTTAATCTTTTATCTGGATTCTCCCACTGCCCATACAAACTGCAAGATGCCAACACCATTCCACAGGATCCTGCGAACAAAAATCCCCATCTTTTCATCTTCTCTCCATTTTATTTTCTCTCCTTATTCTTTTTTGCTTTCTGATTTTGAAACCCGAAGGGTAATTATTCCTCCCTCGCTGTCTGCAATATATATATATTCCCCAGCTACTTTAATATCCCGAGCATACCCGGGTGTATCATATTTCCCAATTTCTACTGGATGACCTGGCTTACTTACATCAACTACTACAACTCCTGCATTCCCGTCTGCTACATATGCATAAGAATCAACCATTGTAATTCCTGTTGCACATCCATTTGTAGAGAAGTGCCCTATTTCAAAAGGTGCATCTGGATTTGAAACATCTACTATCCTCAACCCACAATCTCCATCTGCAAGATAACAATAATCGTTTGCGAGAGCTAAACTCCATACATATCCATGTGTATCGTGCTGTCCAACTTTCTTCGGATTCGTTGGTTGCCTCACATCTATTATCAAAAGCCCTGCTTCTGCTCCCGCCAGATAACAATAACCGCCAACGCATTCCACATCCCAGACATAACCAACACTCTCATATCGTCCTATCTCTTTTGGAGAACTCGGTTTGCTAATATCCATTATTGAAAGTCCCCCCGAATAATTCGCCACATAAGCATAATCCCCACAAGCACTAATACCTCGTGCATACTGCGGAGTCTTATACTTTGAACATAATTCAGGAGAACTTGGGTTGCTAATATCTATTACCCAGAATCCACCAACATCATCTGCCACACAGGCATAAAATTCAACTTTCTCCGTAGAAATGTTTTTTGTAGTTGCGTCGGTTTTCTGGGCAGGTGCAAGACCTGCCCCTACAGTCTTTGTAGGAACTTGATTTATCAAGCTCTCTGTGGACATTTTACTCAAAGAAACATCCCATACTGCCCCATCTGTATCATAACACCCTATTTCTAAAGGAGATTGAGGATTCTCAATATCTATTATACGAAGCCCATCTTCATACTGAGCCGCATAAAGATAATTCCCGTCTAAAGCTAATGCGTAACTTTGCCCAGCCGCATCATGCCACCCTACTTCCTGAGGACTGTCAGCTTGAGAAATATCAAAAAAACTAAGTCCCGCTCTTAAATTACACACACATACTAAAAAGCCATCTACTGCAATTGCTTGAGTATATTCATAAGGACCTGATTCATCAAGCACACATACCTCGCGAGGACTCAAAACATTTGATATATCCAAAACTCTAAGTCTATAATCTAAATCAGCTAAATATGCATACTTTTGACTTTTGACTTTTGACTTTTGACTTTTTATTGCTACATCCATAATCCTTCCTCTCTTGTAGGAACTCACAATATGAGGACTTTCAGGTTGAGAAACATCAATTATTCTCAACCCCTCGTTCTTCACCGCCACAAGAGCATACGAATATCCACTATCCGCCGACTCTACACTGTGGACTGTAGACTGTGGACTGCGGACTATAGACATTACAGCTACTTTTATTGCCATACCGGGAATTCTACAACTCCCAATTTCATAGGCATAATCAGGCTCAGATATATCTATTATCCTCAATCCTCCACTATAATCCGCTATATATGCATATTTTTGATTCTGAATTGTTATTCCGTGAGCCGCACCTGAAGTTTTTACTCCTATTACCTCTCTTGGATGCGACGGATAGGAAATATCTATAACCCACATCCCATACCCACAATCTACTACATAGGCATATTTCCCATCTATGGCTACATCCATAAAATAACTTTTCACTTTTAACTTTTCACTTTTAACTTTGAAATATCCTACTTCCCGAGGTTTTTTGGGGTCAAATACATCTATGATTCTCAAGCCTTGACTACCATCCGCTATATAAGCATAATTCCCAGAGACATATATGCTTTCTGCTTCTCCCGGAGTTGCACATTTCCCCACAGATTTGGGTTTTGCATAATCTGATATATCAATAACCTCTATTCCCCTGCCGGTTGCACAATAAACAAACTTTCCTTCAATATGCGCATCTTTAAAAATTCCTGATGCCCCCATAGAACTCACCCATTCCATATTATAGGCAGAGGATTCAGTCGCACTATCACAAAGTTTTACCCCACAAACTAAAACAACAAAAAACTTAATCAAAAATCTCATCTCCATTATATCTTAATACCTCAAAATCCCATTTTGTCAATGTTTTTTTAAAAAAATAAACCACAGAGAACACAGAGATACACAATTTATCAAAAAATCATAATAATTTTTCTCTCTGTGAACCCTGTGGTTTCCTCTAATTGTGTGAAAATCTGTGGCTTTAGGATTGTGTCTCTCCGCAGGATTCTTCTACAAGCTCTTTTATCGCTTCTGGAAGTAGCTCCATCACATCGGATGCTAAAACTCCGTATTCCGTGAGTTTTTCTCGTGCAAGCTCTCCTGCCCTCCCATGTAACCAAACACCAAGCATTCCTGCATCTAAAGGAGTAAGTCTCTGTGCCAGAAGTCCTCCTATTATACCAGTTAATACATCACCACTTCCACCTTTGGCAAGAGCAGAATTATACATAGGATTTAAATAGCTTCTGTCTTTCCTTGCTATTATAGTAGGCGCTCCCTTAAGAACCAATGTTACTTTAAATTCTCTTGCAAACCGACCCGCCACTTCAATTCTTGATTTTTGAATATCCGATATAGATAATCCTGTGAGCTTTGCGAGTTCACCCGGATGAGGCGTAATTATTGTATCTGCTTTGATTTTCTTCAATATATCAGGAGTCAAGTTATTTAACCCATCAGCATCAATTACAATGGGCAATTTTATCTTTGGGACTAACTTTTGAACCAGAGCACGCGTTTCAGGATTTGTTGAGAGACCAGGCCCCAACACTATCACAGTAGCTTTGTTGACCTCATCCATTATTTTCTCCATAGCACCGATACCAAGTGTTCCATCCTTAGTTTCAGGCAATGGAACAGTTATCACCTCAGTTGCTTTGGCTTCAAGTATTGGATTAAGAGACTCCGGAATCCCAAGTCTCACGAGTCCTGCCCCAATTCTTAATGCAGAAAGCCCTGTAAGAGCCGCCGCTCCTGTCATTCCACGAGAACCTGCAAGCACAAATACTTTCCCAAATGTCCCTTTATTTGAATTATCACTCCTTTGAGGAAGTAGATTACAAACCTCATCAGGTTCAAGCAATCCTAATTTAATATATTCCCATAAATAAGGCGGTACTCCTATATCAATAACATCTACGGTTCCTGCGTAATCTTTGCCTGGATACAAGAATAATCCTCTTTTTGGCAAACACATTGTTCCTGTAAAATCTGCATACACACAAGCTCCTTCTACTTCTCCTGTCTCTGCATTTAAGCCAGATGGAATATCTACTGCAAGAACTGGAATGTCACTGTCATTTATAATATTTATTACATCTGCAGGTATCCCTTTTGCTTTTCCCTTAAATCCTGTCCCAAATATCGCATCAACTAAAAATCCAATCTCATTATGAATGTGTTTTTTCAATGTAGCTATATCTTTCTTACTCGTTATTTCTGTAATTTTATATCCTGATTTTAATAGAATATTTAAATTTATTCTTGCATCTCCTTTTATTTCCTGAACTTTCCCAAGCAGAAAAACCTCTACCTCTGTCCCATTATTCAATAAGTGCCTTGCAAGAACAAATCCATCTCCTCCATTATTCCCTTTGCCGCAAACTATTCCGACCTTTAATCCTGTAGGGACAACCCTTGCGGTTGCCCTATCTTGTCGGGCAGGTGCAAGACCTGCCCCTACAAAACCAATTTCTTCCTGAATTATCTCAAATAGACCGAGTCCTGCATTTTCCATAAGCACGGCTCCTGGAATTCCAAGTCCCTGAATTGCTTTGTGGTCTATTTCTTTCATCTCATCCTGTGTTACAAGTTTCATCCTTCCTCCTATAAATTTACTTTACTACTATCATTTCAAGTATTCTATCCAGCCGAAAAGTGCGACGCTTCTCTCTTAAAAGACAATGTGATATTAGGTATGTATAATCCTGATAAGGAACTATGTCAACTGGCTTAATGGTCCGAATAGTCTCATTGCCTCGAGCCGATATATATCTAATTCTAAGTTTCTTCTTGGCTCTTAAACATTCTTCTATCTCAGGTGGTAATATTATCTCCCCATAAGTCGGAAAAGTAATTGAACCACCATTTAGCTCCAGAAGGTCATAAAGTGTATTAATTTTCCTCTTTTGTCTAAAATCGTCCAAAAATATATGGAAAATTTCCTTTGTTATTTTTGTATCTCCAAGTGCCCGATGTACTCCAGAAACATCTATACCGAAATAGGAAGCAATATTTGTTAGGGTATTTGAAGAAAACTGATAGTATGCGCGAGCCAAGATAAGAGTGTCAATCACAGGATTTTTGGGAAAAGTGATTCTTAAATTATATAGATGCACGCCAAGAAAATTTAAATCAAAAGGTGCATTATGTGCAACAATCACTGTTCCTTCTATAAATTCCAATACTCTCTCCACAACCGTTTCAAATGAAGGTGCATTATGAAGCATCTTGTCTGTAATTCCATTAATTTCACTCGCTCCGGGAGAAACAGGCATATGAGGATTTATTAAGCTACTATACGAGTCTATAATTTTATTATTTTTAGTTTTCAGGAGTCCGATTTCACAAATTCGGTCTCCATATTGTGGATGTAATCCCGTAGTTTCTAAATCAAGAAAACAAAAAACAACATTTTGTAGGGGTTCAAAATTTTGAACCCCTACATTCATTTGTGTAATCTGTGGCTCCTTTTTATTTACAATGCTCTCTTATAAATATTTTCTATATCTTCTTGCTTCACCTCTTTTGGGGTAACTTCTAAATTCCTTCTTCCCCATACATCTTTAACAAACCTCGGTATGTCATTTTGTGTTATTCCATAATCTGACAATCTTGTGGGGATTCCTAAATTATTTATAAATTCATTTATATCGCCAAATATTTTGACAATGGACGATATTTTCTCTTGTAGGGGTTCAAAATTTTGACCCCCTACATCTCTACTTAAAAATTCAAGTGCCCACGGAATTAGAGCTCCGTTTGCCCTTCCATGAGGCACTCCATAAAATGTAGTAAGAGGATATCCAAGTGCATGTAAAATTATTGTCCGTGTCCGTGATATTACAAGTCCCCCAAGCATTGATGCATAAAGCATACGAGACCTTGCTTCAAGATTCTCTCCATCCTGAGCTACTTTTGGCAATTCCTCTTTTGTTATCCTGATTGCCTCAACTGCAACATTGTCCGACTCTGGTGTTGCAAGAATTGAAAGATACCCTTCTATTGAATGAGTTAATGCATCTACACCTGTATTTACAGTAATATCCTGAGGCATTGACAAAGTGAGTTTTGGGTCCAAAATAGCTACTTTCGGGAAAATCCCCTGATTTGAATATCCTTTTTTATGAGAACCCATCGTTATCACTGCATGTTGCGTTACTTCAGATCCTGTCCCAGCAGTAGTTGGAATCTCAATAATAGGAAGCGGGGAATAAGCATCTTTATCCCCACCGAGATAATCCTCTATCAAGCCATCATTTTTTGCAAGTAAAGCAATACATTTTGCCGCATCCATTGGACTGCCACCACCAAGTCCAATTACAAGTCCAATCTTCTCTTTCCGCACTATATGAGTTCCCTTATTAACTGTCTCAAGTCCAGGATTTTCCTCTACCTCATCAAATATAAATAAAGTTTTCTCTTTAAGCGAAGTTTTAAGCAAATCAAGTGCCCCACTTTTTTTAGATGAACTCCTTCCAGTAACCACAAGAATCCTCTCCACAGGTGGCAAAAAACTCGCTATCTCCTGAAGTTTTCCTTCTCCAAACACTATTCTCGTGGGTGAAAAATATTCAAATTTTTTCATTATATATGGAACTCTATAACATCTCCATCTTCAAGTTTATGTTCTCTTCCTGCGCGTTGTCCTTTAAATTTGTGGCTCCAAATCCTCGCATAATTGAGTCCACCAGCAAAATCTTTATGAATCTCACGAGCCGCATTTATGACTGTGCTACCACCGGGCAAAACAACAGGTTCCTCAAAATCAGGTTGCTTTCCGGGCTCCTTCGTATAAACCCGAATAATGTCCAAAGAGCTATAGATTTGATTCTTCAGTTCCTCAAGTCCTCTTGGCTCCTCAGCAGAAACTCCAATTACAGAGTTTCCCTCTAATTTTTCTTTTAAATACTTGAAGTTCTTTTCTCCATTTGGCAAATCAAGTTTATTTCCTACCACCATTACTTTTCTGGCTCTTGTTCTTAATTCCTCCAGCTTTTCTATACTCGGATTTATATCATTATTTAAATCTATTACAAGCAATAAAAGGTTAGCTGAATATATAAGATTACCCATCCACCTTTTTGTAAACTCATGCGTCAAAGCAGGAAGGTCTACAAGTTGTATCTGGACATTCTCAAATTGCATCATCCCAATCACAGGACTCCCAGTGGTAAATGGATATGTCGCAACTTCTGGACTCGCGTTGGTAAGGATTGAAAGGAGTTTAGATTTGCCTACATTAGGCATTCCAAGAAGCAAAACCTGAGCCACTCCCTCTTTCTTTATAGAATAACTGTATATCCGAGCACCTCGTTTTTTCTGCATCTCTTTATTTAGTCTGGCTATTTTTGCACGTAACTCCGCTCGCAACCTATCAGTTCCTTTATGATGCGGCATTATTCCAAGCATTTCTTGAATGGCACTAATCTTTTCTTCTGGAGTTCCAGCTAACCTGAGCCTTTTCTCAGCCCCAAAATACTGTGGTGGTAAATTAGCCGGCATTATTTCTTTTCAACAAATGCGTAAGCATCGTGATTATGAATTGACTCATAACTCTCTACCTCAACTGAATACCAGATTATATTTTTCTCTCTATTTAACTTGTTAGCAACATTCCGAACCACATCTTCAACAAAAACAGGATGGTCATACGCATATTGAGTTACAAATTGTTCATCCTCACGCTTTAAAAGAGAATAAAGTGAACCAGAAGCACAGTTTTCAACAATTTTCACAATATCCTCTATCCAAAAGAATTTATGAAATCTTATAAAGACCAATATTTTCCCACGCTGATTATGTGCTCCTTTTTCCACAAGCTCCTTAGAACAGGGACAAAGTGTTGCTATCGGAACCGCTACACCAAGTGTAAATCGGAACTTACTTTGCTCTACAAGTGAGCACATAAATTTACATTCATATTGCATTAAGCTACGGGCATGAGAGCGAGGAGCTTCTTTTTCAATGAAATAAGGGAACTCAAACTCTATGTGTGCAGACTCGGCATCAAACCTTTCTGTTATATCAAGAAGCATAGCTTTCATATTTTTCATAGCAATTGTGTTCTTGTGCTTATTTAGAATCTCAACAAACCTGCTCATATGAGTCCCACGAAACTTATGAGGTAAGGAGACATACATATTGATATTTGCTACTGTATGCTGTTCTGCTTCGCGCTTATCAAAAACTTTTATTGGATACCTGAGGTTCTTAATTCCCACCTTATCTATCTCAATCCCTTTTACTTTTGGTTTTTGATTTTGAGGATCATTCATAATTTATTGGGTCATTAATTCCTGCTAATTCAAAGGCACTTTGCCTTCGTTTACAGCTTTCACACTCACCACAGGCAAGCTCATTATTTTTATAGCAAGACCAGGTTAGATGAAATGGAGCATTAAGTTTTGCTCCAAGCTTCACAACCTCATATTTTTGCATATCAATTAGTGGAGCAAGAACCTCTATGTGAGTATCTGGCTTTGTTCCCAATTTAATAACTTCATTAAATGCCTTTATAAATTCAGGACGGGTATCAGGGTATCCCGGAGCATCTTGAGCTACTACCCCGATAAATATTTTCGTAGCACCAATTACCTCAGCCAAGCTAACTCCAGCACCAAGCAAATTTGCATTCCTGAACGGAACATATGTCGTGGGGGCAGACACATGGGTCTGCCCAACTGGAACATCCATTCCTAAATCAGTCAAACTTGAACCTCCGATTTCGTGTAACCACTTAAAATCACAAACAAGTCTCTGCTTCACTCCATAGAAATCTGCAATCTTATTAAAAGAATCAAGCTCTTTTTTCTCTGTTCGTTGTCCATAGTTTATATGCAAAAAGGCAAGTTCATAATCTTTGTTTGCTATACCTGCTGTTACGCACGAATCAACTCCCCCAGAAACCAAAACCACCGCCGATTCTCTCATCTTATCTCAAAATCTCCATCTGGCTCCCAACATATATCTAAAAGTAGAAGTCACATCACTTACAGTTGAAAATTCTTCTAAGTCTTTCCTTCGGTTATCAAAAATACTTGCAAAATCTATTTCAATATGTTTATATCTATACCCAAAACCAAGTGTAGGAATGGTTCGTTTTGCATAATGATAACGCAATTCTCCATTTGAAGTTAAATATGAAGGAACAGTTGTTTTTATTAGTCCAGCCCGAAGCGAAAGCCAGGGAACCGGAGTAATTTCTCCACCTAAATTTAAGGTGCGTTTAAACTGATAATCAACGGGAATACATTTAACTTTTTCTTCTAACAAATGGGAAATTTGAATACCAACTAAAGTTTTGCTACTCGGAGAAAAACTTACTCCCAAACTCAGATTATTAGGAAGTTCTTGAGCTATATTCCCGCTCTCCCCATCACTATAAACCCAGCATTCAATTTCTGAACTCAAAGCATTATAAAAAGTAGAGAATACTTTAATCTGTGAAATAGGGTTAAATAAAACTCCTATATCAAAAGAAGCTGTCTGATCGTGGGCGAATATCTTTGTTACTTTCTCCCAATCAGAGTCACTTCTGAGATATTTAACATTTGCTCCAATTGAGACTAACGGCAAAATTCGTTTCCCTACGCCTAATAATAAGCAAGTCTCATAACCCAAATCTTTCCATTTTTCTCCTGTTTTTCCTCCCGGGCCTCTTTCGATGTTTTCATTTTTCCTATCCCCTCTCTGCCAATGATTAAAGCTTATGCCCAAATTTGGTTGTGCATAAGAAATCAGAAAACCAATATGTGAAAGAAATAAATCCCACCCAGGATCATTTGGCATATCTTCTGGTGTAATATGCCATGAGTAGTTTTGATAAGATGTGCTTGAAGTTATCGTTTTTTGCTTAATTTCTGTCAACATCGCAGGATTTTGAGATAAAATGCCCCCCATCCCCATTGACCTTACACTTTGAAAAACAAAAGGTTCTTCTGCGAATACTATAGAAAATTTAGCTAATAATAAACAGACCAAAAATAGAACCAAACTTCTCATCGGACTCCTATATGTTTATGCAACTGCACTTGTAAGCGGACAGGCAAATTATCTTTTAATATCCATTCGGCGATTAACTTTGGTAGGGACTCCGTCAAAGGCGAAGTCCCTGTAACCGGTGAGAATAAAACTTCTACACGCTCAAGCAATCCATATTTCTTAATTACATCTTTTACCCAATCGTAGTCTCTTTTATCAGATAAAACAAATTTAATCTCGTCAGCAGGTCTTAAACTCTCAAGATTATCCCAACACATTTTATCCGACATACCTGAGCCGGGGCACTTTATATCTATTATCCTGATTATCCGAGAGTCCAATCTATCAGCAGGAATAGAACCATTTGTATCAACTAATACCTTATATCCTTTATCTAACAGTTTTTTGCTTAGCTCATAAATCTCTTCTTGCAGTAAGGGCTCACCTCCTGTAATCTCAACCAGTAGGGGCAATTCATAAATTGCTCCTACATCATTGATAATCTCATCTATAGACATTTCATTTCCGTTTTCGTATGCATACTTCGTGTCGCACCATCTGCAACGCAAATTACAATCCGATAGTCTCACAAAAACACAAGGATACCCCTGCCAGCTTGACTCCCCTTGAATTGACTTAAATATCTCATTCACTTTCATAATAAATCACTGAATTAGTATCTGATTCCCAGACTTGAACTTCTTTGAGTTTTGAGTTTTGAGTTTTGAGTTTTGAGTTTAATTTATCCCATATATACTTTGCGATGTTTTCTGCTGTTGGGTTAATTTCCTTAAACTCAGGAAGCTCATTTAAGTTGCGGTGGTCAAGTTTCTTGAGCACTTTCTGAAACATTTGCTTTAATTCCCTAAAATCCATTCCAAAGCCCAAATTTTTAAGTTCTGATGTCTGAACGGACACCTTAACCCTAAAATTATGACCATGAACTTCGCGACACTCTCCGGGATAGCCCCTTAATTGATGAGCCGCCGAGAAATTAGCTTCAGTTGATATAATCCACATCTTAAAAAGTCAAAATGCAAAATTGAATCCTTAAATATACTCCAGCATCTTATCAAGTGCCGTTCTTGCCTTTTTGAGTATAAAATCAGGAAGCTCTATACGGTATTTCTCTTCACGCAAGGCAAAAAGCACATCTTCTAATGTAGTTATTTTCATATTTCTACACATTCTGGCACTACCAACTGTATAAAATGTCTTGCTCGGATTCTCTTTTTGCAATCTATATATAATTCCTTCCTCAGTCCCAATTATAATTTTATCTACATTAGATTCACGAGCAAATTTTACCATTCCTCCTGTGCTTGCCACTTCGTCTGCTAAATCTATTACTTCTCGTTGGCACTCAGGATGAACTATAAGTTTTGCATTTGGATGCAAATCCTTTATTTTTTCGACGACATCCGGCTCCATTCCATCATGCACATAGCAGAAGCCATTCCAGGGAATAATTTCTTTATCTGTGAATCTCTGGACATAGTTTGCAAGATTGCGGTCTGGGACAAAAATTATCTGCCCAGCAGGAACATTCTGGACTACTTTGACTGCATTAGCAGATGTGCAACAAACATCACTTTCTGCCTTTACATCTGCATTTGTATTTACATATGATACAACACAAGCGTCTGGATACTTTGACTTAAATCCCATCAGCTCTTCTCTAGTTGCCATATTAGCAAGCTCACAGCCAGCATCTTCTCTTGGCAAGAGGATAAGTTTTTCCGGGCTAAGGATTTTTGCAGACTCTGCCATAAATCGCACTCCACAAAAAACTATGGTTTTAACATCTGATTCTGCTGCTATTTTAGAGAGCCCCAGTGAATCACCCAGATAATCTGCAATATCCTGAATCTCGGGTCTTTGATAATTATGCACAAGTATAATAGCTCCTTTTTCCTGTTTTAGCTTCTGGATTTCAGTTATAATGTCTTCTTTCTTCATTTTTTCCAGAATGGGGAAAGTGCACGGAGACGCTCAACAATTTGAGGAAATACTTGAAGAACATAATCTATCTCTTCTTTGGTATTATGCTTTCCGAGACTGATTCTTAAAGAGCTATGCGCAAGGTCGGCAGAGATTCCAGTAGCAGTTAGCACATGTGAGGGTTCAGCAGTCCCTGCTGCACAGGCAGAACCTGATGATGCACAAATTCCGTGAGCATCTAAATCCATAAGCATCGATTCACCCTCAACATATTTTACACAGATTGATAAAGTGCTTGCAAGTTTTTGCTCCGGATGTCCATTAAGAACTACTTCTGGAATTTTGCTCTTTATTCCATCCCAAAGTCTGTCTCTTAGCTCTTTGATTTTATCTTCCTCTCCCATTTCTTGTTGAGCGATTTCACAAGCTTTACCAAGTCCTACAATCCCTGGAACATTCTCTGTTCCTGCTCTTCGGTCTCGTTCATGATGCCCACCGTGAATAAGAGGGTCAAGAAAAGTTCCTTTTTTTATATAAAGAGCACCTACTCCTTTGGGACCATAAAATTTATGACCTGACAAGGAGAGCAAATCTACACCAAGCTCATTGACTTGTGTAGAGAGCTTACCTACAGTTTGAACTGCATCTGTATGAAAATAAATATTGTGAGAGCGAGCAAGTTCTGCGATTTCTCTGATTGGCTGGATTGTTCCAATTTCGTTGTTAGCATGCATAACGGTTATCAAAACAGTATTGTCAGTTATCGAGTCTTTGAGTTCATTTAAATCGACAACTCCATATTTGTCCACTCCAACATAGGTTACTTCAAATCCTTGAGATTCGAGCCACATACAGGGAATAAGAACTGCATGGTGTTCTATTTTTGATGTAATTATATGATTTCTCTTGCTTTTATTTGCAAAAGCAATTCCTTTGATTGCAAAGTTATCTGCCTCTGTTCCTCCTGCGGTGAAAGCAATTTCACGGGGTTCTGCTCCAAGCAAGGAAGCTACTTTGGTTCTCGCTTGTTCTATTACCTTGCGACAATCACGGGCAGATTTATATAAACTTGATGGGTTGTAATAGTGTGTATTAAAATAAGGGAGCATTTCCTCCAAAACCCTTGGGT
>JAUWHX010000013.1 GCA_030605695.1 bacterium
TCATCTCCCGGAAGTTCAACAAGAGTTATCTTTGGGGTCGCCTTTTCTATAAACTCGCTTATAAACTTCTTATTTCTCCTGAAGTTCGGGAGTTCAAGAAGATAGAGCCAGCGAGCATGCGATGGATTCTCCAAATCCAACATAACCTCAATGGGCTCTTTTCTGACTTCATTTAAGGTTCTCAACAAGGCACTTCGCACCGAGAATGGCGAAATCCAATAGCCCTCCCATTTCTTCAGAACTATCCAATAGACAGTTGACAGTTGAGAGTTGAGAGTTGACAGTTTTTCGAACTTACGGAATTCCTCAAGACTATGTGCGGCAATATACAGTTTAGTGGGGAAAACTTTTGAGATAAGCTTAAGTTTATCAAGATTCTCGGTGGTGGGGAATTCCTCAAAAAAACTTATCCTCATAAAATAACGGGTAGAGGCAGGTTTCAAGCCCGCCCCTACCATTTATCCTATAAACTATAATATAGCATCCAACTTCTTCTTGAACTCCTCCTCAGGCAAAGCTCCCACAAGTTGGTCAACTGGCTTACCGTCCTTAAATATAATACTCGTAGGAATACCACTTATTTGGTAAGTCCCTGCCGTTTTTCTGCCTTCCTCCACATTGAGCTTGCAAACCTTAACTTTTCCCTCGTATTCCTCAGCAAGCTTCTCTACCACTGGTGCCATCATCCGACACGGCATACACCAGGGAGCCCAAAAATCCACAAACACAGGAATCTCGGATTTAAGAACCTCTTGCTCAAAATTATCATCATTAAGCGTAATCTCATGCATCTTTCCTCCTTTCTATATATTTTTCTACTGCAAATGCAGCAAATGCTCCATCACTCGCCGCACTCACAATCTGAAAAAATGGTAATGGCTTACTTCTTGCATCACCAGCTACAAATATACCAGGAACCGAAGTCTCCAAAAGTTCATTAGCAATTATATATCCATTGGGGTCTAAATCAACTGTTTCTCTAAGCCAATGAGTGTTGGGTTTAATACCTACATAGATAAAAACTCCTTGTGCTTTTATAACTTTGGATTCTCCTGTTTTTCTATCCTTTATAGTAACTCCTGTTACACCGGTTTCTCCATCTATGCTAACCACCATTTGTCCGAGCAAAATCTCTGCTCTTGATTCTTTGCGAATTCTTTCCTGTAGTATCTTTTCTGCTGTTATATACTCTAAGAACTCAACGAATGTGATGCTGTTCGCAAATTTAAGCAAAAAAAGCCCCTCTTGAATTCCTGAATTCCCACATCCTACCACCACTATATCTTTGTCTCTAAATAGAGGACCGTCACACACAGCACAATAAGATACACCTCTTCCTGTGAGTTCCTTTTCTCCTGGAACCCCTAATTTTTTATGCTCAGTCCCTGTTGCAATTATTATTGCCTGCGAGACATACTCATTAGCATTTGTCTTTACAAGCTTGTCCTCATCAGTTACCTTTATTGAAATTACTTCTTCATTTGCAAACTCCACTCCAAATCTTTTTGCCTGTTCTTCCATCTTCTGCATAAGCTCCATACCTGAAATCCCTTCAGGAAAACCAGGATAATTTTCTATCAAGTTTATCGTTGCTGCAAGTCCTCCCGGAAGCCCTTTTTCAATAAGCAGTGTGTTAAGACCTGCTCGTGCTGCATAAATCCCAGCACTCAGCCCCGCAGGCCCTCCACCTATTATAATTAAGTCTTTCATAAGTTTATAGGGTAGATGAGAGCCTCTGCTCTCATCAGAGTTGAAGCAGAGACTTCAACCTACCCGTTGTTTTGAACTTTTCAAGTTTTTCGTTTCCTTAGTAGCCATATAAAAAATGGAACGCCAAAGAGTGCAGTTATCACTCCGACTGGCAATTCAAATGCTAATATATTTCGTGCAACAATATCTGCCACAAGAATAAGTGTTACTCCGACCAATGGACTAAACAAAAGAAGCACTCTATGGTCTGGTCCCACAATTCTTCTTGTAATATGAGGCACCATAAGTCCAATAAATCCAATTGCTCCACAAAAGGAGACACAAAGTCCAACAAGAATAGAACTGTTAATAAATATCTCTTTTTTTAAATGCTCCACATCTACCCCTAATGTCAATGCCTCTTCTTCTCCAAGTGCAAGAATATTTAGCTCTCTTGCTCTTCGCATAATCAATCCTGAAACCAAAATCCCTATCCCAAAAACAACCCAGAATACCCGAAAGCTCATAGCTCCAAAAATCATTCCAAGATGTCCCATAAGCAAGTAAATCATCTCTTGAAGGTCTCGCCCTGCAAGTGACATTACAAGCATCACAACGGATGAGGCAAACATTCCAACTACAACACCTGAAAGCAAAAGTGTATCCTTTGGTATCCTTCCTCTAAATGATGCAAGCTTATAAACTGCGAACATACAAATAAGAGCTCCCAAAAACGCAAATGGAGAGATAGGCAATTTCAGAAGAACAGCTAACACCGCTCCCATACAAGCTCCTCCTGATATACCAAGAATATATGGGTCTGCAAGTGGGTTCTGAAGTATTCCTTGCAAACTTGCTCCTGATATACTAAGTGAAATTCCAGCAAATATACCAAGAAGCAATCTTGGAAGCCGTATGCCAAAAATCACTTCTCGTGGAACTTGAAACCCCATTGGTCCAAGAGCTAAGGACAAAAAGCAAACACCTAAAAAAATAATGACCAAACTAAAAGTCTTTATTAAAGTTATGGGTTTACTCATTGAATTAGACAAGTCAGCATATACTTCCTCATAATTCCTCCTTATGGCTTTAAGTACCACTTGTTAGTACCATCTCTTTCAATAATAAAATAGCCATCTTTATCGTAACCTACAAAATACTCTCCATCTGGAGACCATTTAAAAGTGCCTCCAGTATTTATATCCAATGTATCCACATTGTCTGTGCTTAAAGAAATAAGTCTTACCTTTCCGTTTAATCCATTGCCTATACCTATAGTATCTATTGCATCGCTCCAATCTGGAGACAATACACGAGACAAAGTATAGTCCTTTATCAAGGCGCCCGACGTGTCTACAATTTTAGGCCCTGAGGAGTACACTATCTTTCCTCCATCGGGAGACCAGGCAGGACTGCTACCATCTGAAACTATTTTATGGTCTTCACTTCCATCACTATTCATAATCCATAATCCTTGGTCAGGTTTTTGATAAACAAGTTTAGAAGCATCAAGTGAAAAATCAGGGTCTCGCCCGGAGCCAATTTCTTTTTTATTTGTTCCATCTCGCTTAATTACATACATCACAGGATAATGCTCTCCACGATTCCAATCTTCTATACTAAATACTATCCAATCACCCGCACTTGATGAGCTAATTCCACCCAACTGAGGACCATAATCAAATGTATTTTCTTTAATTGTAGCAATTTTCTTAAGTCCTGAACCATCATTATTTATCTCATAAACTGTTATTTTTTCATTGCCTCCTGCTTGAGCATTACCTGTTATTGTCTTCTTTATTTTCTGCACATGATAATGTTCTAAAAACACAATTTTCCCATCGGATGTCCAGTTAGGTGCTTGCCATACTGTGATTTTATCTTCCCACTGTTTTTGACAATTGCAACCAAATAACATAGAAATCACAAGTGTACTTAGAAGAACCTTTTTCATAATTTTACCTCCAATTTATTTAATATGTGTCTATCTGCGTTCATCTGCGGTTAATACATTGTTTGGAATTTGACATTCCTTATTCTAATGTCTAAAGTGTCTTGTGTGGGTGAGTATCATTGCAACTCCCTGCTCATTGCAAGCATCTATTACTTCCTGGTCTCTTATAGAGCCACCCGGCTGAACTATTGCCTGTATTCTTTCTTTTGCCGCAAGGTCAACCGAGTCTCTAAATGGAATAAACGCATCAGATGCTATTACTTTTGGATTCTTCTCAAGAAGCCCGAAATCCTTCATATTCTTGAATGCAATCTCAAGTGACCCCACTCTATTAGGTTGCCCACAACCCATACCAAGTGTCATTTGGTCTGTGGTAATACACATTGCATTTGACTTCACAAACTTCACAACTCGGAACCCAAATTCCATCGCCTTGCGTTCCTTCTCTGATGGCTTTCTTTGAGTTACAACTTCCCATTTGGAGAAATCAGTTGGCTCAATATCACTGTCTTGCAATAATATTCCTCCATTTATCCATCTTAATGTGCGATGTGAAAGCTCTTTTTCCATAGGAAGTTGCAATACTACTACTTTCTTCTTTTTTGCCAATAATTCTTTTGCCTCGGGAGTATAACCTGGTGCAATTATTGCACTTATGAATATTTTAGCAATCTCCTCTGCGGTAGCACTGTCCACCTCTCTATTGAATCCAACAATCCCTCCAAATGGAGAAACAGGGTCTCCAAGATACGCATTTTTATATGCCTCAACTATGTTATCATTTATGGCAATACCGCAAGGCGTAGCATGCTTCAAGATACAACAACAGGGTTCATCAAAACTCCGAATCACACTCAAAGTAGCATCAAGGTCAAAGAAATTATTAAATGAAATCTCCTGTCCTTGTAATTTCTTAGCATCAAGCAAAGAGAGCCCATTATATCCTATTTCTTTATAAACACCTGCACTCTGATGAGGGTTCTCACCATATCTCAAATCCATTACTTTTTCATAATTTAATTTCAACATTTTTCCTCCAGCGTTGTATGGAAGTTATTTCCCAGCAGTAAAGAAACTAACTATGCTTTCGTCAAATGAACTGGTTAATTTAAATGCTTCTTTTGCAAACTCAAACCTTGTTTGCTCTGAAATTTCGCCTTTCTTCTCAAACTCCTCAATAACTCTCTCATATTGCTCAGGATTAGTGATGCAAGTTACATATTTATAGTTCTTGGCAGTCGCCCGAATAAGAGTAACTCCTCCTATATCAATGGTTTCAATTCCCGGAGAGTCCTTAAATGGATAAAGATTGCAAACAACAATATCAATCAGAGGAATATCAAGTTCTTTAAGTTCCTCCAGATGTTCTTCTATTCCTCTATTTGCAAGGATAGCACCAAGAATTTTAGGATGCAAAGTCTTTACCCTTCCTCCAAGAATTTCAGGAAACCCAGTAACCTCTGACACAGTTTTACATTCTACTCCTTTGGATTTCAGGAATTTTTGAGTCCCAGAACTCGCGATAATTTGAAACCCAAATTCAGAGATTTTCCTGGCAAACTCTAAAATTCCAGTGCGGTCTGAAACACTGATAAGAGCATATTTCATTGTAAAATATCTTCTCGTAAAATTTGCAACTTGTCAAGTCTAAAAGCAATTTTATATTCGGACATACAGAGAATTAGAAATTTATGGAAATTAGTAGAAATTTAGTAGAAATTACTCTCTTGCTCCTACAAATTTCTATTAGTTTCTACAAGTTTCTATCAATTTCTATCTATCTCAACTTTACAATCTTTGTTGGTTTACATCCCTGTGCTTTCAGAAAATAAATACCAGCTTTTAAGGTCTTACCAATAGTTATTGGATTTTGATTTATCAGGTAACTTGAGATAAGTCTGCCAGAAAGGTCATAAATCTGGATACTTGCTTTCCTGGTAGCTTGTTCGCAGAATCCGTTGGAATAGCTCAATAGCTTTATAGCTGTCTTCTGAGTGAATGGATTAGGATATACCTCTACTTGCAACTTGTGACTTGTTACTTGTGGCTTGTGTTCTTCTATTCCAAAGTCCAATGGCTCACTCAAAAAGGGCTCATAATACACTATCCCCCTTGTAGAATCATCATAAAAGTCCCAGATTTTCATATCAATAGTATCATTACTCGCTGTCCCCCAGTAATTATTCCGAGCATCTATATCAAAAGAAAAATTATTATACACGACGTAACCAATAGCATAAATGTTATTACTGTCAATAAGTGCACTATCCGAACTTGTACCTATGTATATCGCAGATTCTGTTGTATCAGTTATAGTATTATACTTAATTGTAGGTGTACCATCATTACTATAGATGCTACCACCATAGTCAGCAGAGTTACCTGTAATTGTATTACTGGTTATTGTGGATGAACCATTACTATAGATACTACCACCACGATAATCTGCAGAGTTGCCGGTGATAGTATTGCCGATTATTGTAGCTGAACCAGAACTACAGATGCCACCACCATAGTCAGCAGAGTTACTTGTAATTGTATTATCGGTTATTGTGGGGAACCCACGAGTACAGATGCCACCACCATAAGAACTACCACCACCAGAATTTGCAGAGTTGCCGGTGATGGTGTTACCAGTTATTATAGGTGAACCAAGAAAACTCTTGATGCCACCGCCACCCCAATAAGCTGAGTTGTCTGCAATAGTATTGCCAGTTATTGTAGGTGAACTATAATAACTATTGATACCACCACCCCACTCAGCATAGTTTCCTGTGATGATATTTCCAGTAATCATGAGTGAACCATAACTAAGAATGCCACCACCAAAATTAGCAGAGTTGTTAGAGATGATATTATATTCTATCACCAGTAAGCTTGCAGTAGAATCAAATATAGCAGATTTTCCGGCATACTCAATTCTACAATAACATAGACTACCAGCAGATGCGTCTTTAAACCAGAGCCGAGACCATCTTTTTGTGGTATCCAGAGCACTTATCAGGATTGAATCACTCTCAATCCCAAGAGCATTTAGAGTTCCATATATCATTATATATTTCATTGAGTCCAGCCGAACCTCCACCCCGGGCTCAATTGTCAGGATAACCAACGAATCCACATATACATTTTCCTCAACAACATAAGGGCTGTTAGCTTTTGTCCACGCGGTATCTGATGTAATATGCCCACTCACATAAGTAGTATCTGCATATACCACGCTATGCGAGATGTTACCAATTATAGCAAACACTACAAACATAAATTGCTTCATAATATTACCTCCTTTTGTTTTTCAAACTTGATAAATATATTAGCTCTAATTCTTTTGAATTAATTGCATCCTCTCCCCCATTCCTCAAACATTCAAGTGCAAGAGAAGCAATCCATACTCCTCTTGGAGAATCTGGATTTGGAGAGATAAAGTGTGCTCGCTTGCCAAGTTTTTTCTGTATCAAATCCCGGTAAATCTTTACTCCATTTCCCACAAATATATGTTCACCTTTAAGATTTTCAAGAAACTCCTCTATATCCACTGCCAAATAAGAAGTAATCCTCTTTCCATCTGGCTCATAACTTGCAGTATAAACATTCCCACTCCTGGCATCTAAAATAGGAGTAATCTTGTGTTGTGCAAAAGGAATACCAACAACAAAAGCATCAAGAGTCGGGACTCCAATAACTGGCTTCTTAAACCCCATTCCAAGTCCTTTTGCAGTAGCCAGCCCTACTCTGAGTCCAGTAAAAGACCCAGGACCTATACTTACACCAATCCCATCAATCTCCTCAGGATTCGGCACTCGTTTTCTTATTATCTCAATAATATTTTCACTCTCAGGAACACCTGAATTTATATAATAATCAAAAAACACTCTATCATTGACTGTTGACTCTATAACACCTATTCCTAATGCGAAAGTTGAAGTCTCAATACCCAATATTCTCATTGCTTTCAAGTCAAAAAACGAGCTTCGTGGTAATGGTTCGTGTCCGTAACAGTCTTTTCTACAACCACGAACCACAGTTACGGTTCACGAGTATTTCTCTTGTATTCTCACTCAATACTTTAAGTTCAATGCGGATAGAATTTTCAGGGAGTAATCCTTTTGCCTTTTCCGCCCACTCTATAACACATACACCTTGTCCATAGGATTCTCCGAAAGAGCCAAAAAACTCCTGAATCCCAAGAGCCGTGATATCATTCAAATTATTTACTCTATATAAGTCTATATGATAAATAGGGAATTTACCTTTATATTCATGCATAAAGACAAAACTTGGGCTCTTAACTTGCTCCTTGCATTCCAACCCTTTTGCAATTCCTTTTACAAGGACAGTCTTTCCTGCTCCAAAATCTCCATACAAAGCTATAATATCCCCTTTTTTAAATTTCTTGCCGAGTTGTTCCCCAATTTTCTTTGTTTCTTCTTCACTGTTGGAAATCATATTTTTAACATACCGATGTTTCCGAGAAAATCAAGAAAAAAGATTCACTGCAGAGAACACAGAGTTTACAGAGAATTGAAAAATTTAAGATTTAAAGATTGCAGATTGCTATTGTGGGGGGGGTGAGTTCAAGGGTTCAAGGGAATTGAGAAATTATTACTTTATTGCATCTCTTAAAAGCTGAACGCCTGAAGAATCACCCAATAACATAAGAGAATGAGCGGCTTCAACTCTTACTTTCCAGCTTTTATCAAATAAACTTTCTTTTAAAATAGAGATAGCCGAAGAGTCGTCTATCTCACCAAGGGCTCTTGCAGCAGCAGCTCGAACATTAGAATTATCATTTTTTAAAGCATCTTTTAAAAGAGGAACAAATCTTTTATCCTTAAGCCCTCCAAGAGCTTCAATTGCAATCTTTTTTTCTTGAATATCAGCAGATAAAACACCATTCTTTAGTGTCCTGCGTGCAACTTGTTCTGGAGCACTTACATAAATACACCACCCAATCGTACCTATTACTACAATTGCCCCTATGATTATCCACAATATTTTCATACCCTTTCGAGACTTATGAAGCATACTCCTTGCTTGAACAAGCTTAGGATTAATTTCCTCGGTAAGGCGAGGATTAAGTTTTATCACTTCTTCATATATATGGACGGCTTCGCTCCATTTGCAAGCAATAATAGCTTCTTCCCCCTCATTTATTTTATCAATGATTACTTGCTCTTTGGAAGTTACACGTTCAAGATGTTCAAGAATCTTGTCCTGAGGCACCGGAAGTTCAAGTGCACGTTTATATTCTTCGGATGCTTTTGCATATTCAAATTGGGCTTCAAATTCAAGCCCATTTTTTATAAATTCATTTACTTTCTCATACTCTTTGATATCCACACCACAGTTTCCACAATAAGTCCAATCTTCTAATATATCGATTCCACAATAGAGGCACTTCATTATTTTACCTCCTTCTTAATTCTTAGTATGCTCTCCGAAGCGGCAATTCTTACTCTTGCATCAGTATCATTTTTCATCATATCTTCTAATACTGGAATAATACTTTTATCTCCAATTTTTCCAATAGCTTTTATTGCTTTGTATCTTATACCTCTACGAGAGTCCTTAATAGCATTCTTCAACTCACCTATGCCGGCTGGGTCTCCTGCCTCTGCCAATGCAATCGCTACTTTGAGTTTTTCATCTGCGGAGCCAGAAGCAAGTAATTTACGAAGAAGTGAAATACTCCTTTTATCTCCCATCTTCGCAAGTGTAAAAGCAGCTTCCCGACTCACACTACTTTCTTCGCTTCCAAGTAATCTCCTCAATGGAGGGATGGAAGTAACTCTTCCAACTCTTCCTAATGCTTGTATTGCTTTGATTTTTTCTCCAACCTCTTTCCCCTCAAGAGCTGAATGCAACACCTTTAATCCTTCTTCCTCACCTATCTTTGCAAGAGCTTCAGCTGCCTCACGTCTTACTGCAGGTTTCTTTTCTTTTAAGTTTTCTTTCAAAAGAGAAATTGAACTTTCTTCTTTTATCTCACCAAGAGTTTTAATGGCTGAAACTTTCATTGCCTCCCTTTCTTTTTTATTCAAAGAAAGAGGCGGTGGAGCAGTTCCTACACCTTCTTTTTCCGCAATTCTGATTTCTTCAAGCTCTAAACCTTTCTTTTTCTTGCCTTCCTTTCTTTTTCTTGCCAATTCAGCTCTTTGTTTAGCTCCCGAAGGCAATTCTTTAAGCAAAGGAGCAGGTGTTTCCATACGCTTTTCCAAAGTATCTCTTTCAAGTGAAATACCCCCCTTTTCTCCTCCAAACCGTGTAGATGCAATACCTTTAGTATAAACTTTCTTTCCCATAATATCCTCAGATAGAGTTTTCTCCTTTTGTGATTTTTCTTTCTTAAATGCTTTCTTTTTGGCCTTAACTTTACTCTTGAGCGATACAGTAGTATCGGACTTTTCCTTCTTGGATTTCTTTTTCTTGGATTCTTCCTTTGCCTCTAATGTAAAAGATAGAAGACAGAAGACAAGAGACAAGAGACAGAAGACTTTTATTTTGCTGATTCTGTATCTCATATTGTATTTTCTTCTTTTATTATATAAACTCGAAAATCAATTTGCAAGTATTTAATTTCAAAATTTCATCTTTATCTTTTATCAGTTCTTTTAATACAGGCATAGCTTTTCTTTTACCACATTTAAGCATCACAAGACCTGCATATAAACGTTCATACTTCTCTGTGGAATTTAATGCTTTTTCAACTTCTTCCATCACTGTTTTATCTTCAAGTTCCATCTTTGAAAGTGCTCCCCAACATCTTCTTCTTATAATATTTGCAGATGGACTAAATTCAACAATATCTTCATCTCCTCTTCTATTAATTATCCCCTTAGCAATATAAAATCCATTAATTTCAGGTATTTCCTTAACTTTCATCATTGTTTGAGACTCACCATTCATAAATTCTTCCCACAGGATTCGAGATATAGCCACCGAGTCTTGCGGAGTTAAATCAGTGCTAAATTCATTTAATAAAAAAGCAGTAAGAGCTCTTATATCAGTCGCAGAGTCCCAAAGCAAGTCTTTTACCAAAGGAACCCAACTTTCCTCATGCCACCCCATCATCCTTTTATTTCCAAGTAAATATATGGCATATAATCCTTTAACTCTCTTCTCATACAATTCGCTCTTTAATATCTCTTCTATTGTTGGTATACCTACTGAATACCCTAAATTGAATAACAAAACTGCAGACGCTATCCTCAAACTTTCATTATTCTCATTCAAATAAACTACGAGTTCCGGAATAATTGTAGTATCACCAAAATCTACCGCACACCAAGCTGCAGCAATTATAGAAGCTACACTCCTTTCTTCGTATATTATCTCGCTCAACTTTTTCACAGATTGAACCTCACCAAGTCCAATCAAAGCTGATAAAGAATAAACTCTCTTTTTTTCATCGCCACTATTTGTAAGCACCTCAAGTACCGGAATACCAGTCTTATTTCCACGCCAACCTAATATAAGAGCGGATGAATTCTTTATCTCCAAATTCTCTGAACCTAAAAGTGTCTCAAGCCCTCTTTTTGCCATATAAGAAAGTGTATTAGTATATCCGAAAAAAGTGCCTACTAAACCAACAATAATTAAAATCCCAATTCCTAAACATATTTTTTTAAACTTCCATTTTAGATGAATTTCAACTAACTTTAATTTATTCATTATATCTTCATCATTAGGAAGTAATTCCTGAACCTTGAGAAAGGATTTCTTTGCTCGCACAAGATGAGTTTTGAAATATTGCTCCCCCTTATATCGTTGTTCATCTATTATCTTTATCTTCTGAATTACGGCATCCAATAGTTTCGACGCCTCCTCAAGCATCACAGGAGGACCTTTTATCTCTTCGTACCGAGCTTTAGCTTCCTCGTATTTCCAACTTTGTTCAAGTTTCTTACCATCTTCTAAAAGTTTTTTGCCTTCTTCATATTGAGCTATATCAAGACCACAAGACTCACAAATATCCTTAAGAAAAGGTATTTTTCGCTTGCAACCGGGGCACTCCTTAAGTAAAAGAGTTTCACAATAAATACAATATTTCACACCTTCAGGTAATTCCCGTTCGCACTTTGGACATCTTATCACTTTTTCCATTACAGCTTAATCCTTTCTATTTTAGAGCTATAGATATAACATCAGCTACTCTTTTTACAAATTTAAATTTAATTCCTCTACTCACATACGCTGGAACTTCTTCTAAATCCTTGCGATTCCATTCAGGAAGAATTACTGTCTTTATCCCTGCCCTCTTGGCTGCTATTACTTTCTCTCTTATGCCTCCTACTGGCAAAACTTTACCATGAAGTGTTATTTCACCTGTCATCGCTATCCCCGGATTAATTGGCTTGCCTTTTAACAATGAAACAAGTGCAGTTACTATCGCTACACCTGCCGAAGGACCATCTTTTGGTGTAGCTCCCTCTGGGAAATGAATATGAATGTCAGTATTATCAAAAAAGTTTTCTGCCACTTTTAATTTCTTGGCAAAACTCCGAACATAAGAAAGAGCCGCCTGAGCTGATTCCTTCATTACATCTCCGAGCTTGCCTGTTAAACTAATCTTACTTTCGCCCTTCATTTTTATCGCTTCAATAAACATAATTGTTCCACCATAAGGAGTATATGCAAGTCCCGTTGCTACACCAATTTCCCCTTCCATTTCACGAAGTTCATGGAAAAACTTTGGTGGACCAAGAAATTTTAATAAGCTTTTTTTATTTATTATAGTTTTATTAGCTTTTCCACTTGCTACTTCTTTCGCAACTTTCCTTATGCAACTTGCAATCTCACGCTCAACATTTCTTACACCTGCCTCACGAGTATAACCTTGGATTATCTCTAAAATAGCACTGTCTGTAAATTTTACGTATTTCTCAGAAAGCCCATTTTCTTTTACCTGTCTTGGAATTAGCCAGTTTTTTGCTATTCTGATTTTCTCCTCAGCAATGTAACCTGGCAAGTTTATTACCTCCATTCTGTCCCTTAAAGCTGGTAAAATAGGGTCAACTATATTCGCTGTCGTTATGAACATCACTTTTGAAAGGTCAAATGGAACATCCAAATAGTGGTCCGAGAAATGCTTGTTCTCCTCAGGGTCAAGTGCTTCAAGCAAAGCTGCTGCAGGGTCTCCCCTAAAATCAGCTCCTATTTTGTCAATTTCATCTAACATAAAAACAGGATTTTTTGAGCCGGCACGATTTATCTGCTGAATTATCCTACCAGGAAGTGCTCCTACATAGGTTCTACGATGACCCCTTATTTCAGCTTCGTCGCGAACACCCCCGAGTGAAAACCTCACAAACTTTCTACCAAGTGCCCTTGCTATTGACATACCCAAGGAAGTTTTGCCTACCCCGGGAGGTCCAGCAAAACATATAATCGGTCCCTTAGTGTCAGTCTTTAATTTACGAACCGCCAGATATTCAAGCATTCTCTCTTTTATATCTTTAAGGTCATAATGGTCCTCGTCAAGTATTTTTTTTGCTCTTTTTATATCAAGATTATCTTTACTCTCTTTCTTCCAGGGTAAAGAAGTCAGCCAGTCTAAATATGTTCGGCAAACCGTATATTCAGCCGCCGCAGGTGGAATACGTTCAAGTCTATTAACTTCTTTTTCTGCCACTTCTTTTGCTTCTTTCGGTAATCCAACTGTTTTTATCTTCTTCTTAAATTCTTCAATCTCCACTGTTCGGTCATCTTTCTCGCCAAGCTCTTTCTTAATTGCTTTTAGTTGCTCCCTCAGAAAATATTCTCGTTGACTCTTGCCAAATTCTGTCTTCACATCTGACCTTATTTTTTCACCAAGTCCCAAAATGTTTTCTTCTTTTGCAAGTATGGGAACAAGACCCGCTAACCTCTCTTTTGGGTCACAAATTTCAAGCAACTCTTGTTTCTCTTTTGCTGAAAGATTCAAATTGCTTGCAACTAAATCTGCAAGTTTTCCAGGCGAACTTATATTCATTGCACTTATCTGAAGTTCTTCGGGAAGATAAGGAGCACGTTTTACAATCTGCTGAAATGCGTTCCCTACACTTCGCACCAATGCCTCAAGCTCTAAATCTTTCTTCTTCTTGGTTTTCTCTCTGAGTGGTTTAATCTCTGCCTTCATAAATGGGTCTCGTTCTATAATCTTTTGAATCTTTATCCTTTCTACCCCTTGAATAATTATACGAACAGACTCGTCAGGAAACCTGAGCATCTTCAACACTATGCTCGCCACCCCTATATGATAAAAATTATGTTCATCACGTTCATCAAGCTTAGGACTCTTGAGTGTAAAACTACCTACTATTTTATCCTGAGTAGCAAGAACCCAATCTATCAACTTTATACTTCTCTCATCTTTTACAACAAGAGGAACTATCATACCCGGGAAGACAACTAAATCTTCTACAGTTAAAACAGCTAAACGCTTTGGTATTCGCCTCTCCATAAAAATTATATTAAACCACAGAGGTTACAGAGAACAGATATTCCTTCCCTTATATTTTTTACCTCTGTGTTCTCTGTCGCAGACTCTGTGAGTGGTTCATTTCTTATTACCTCATCAAAATGAGCTTCAAAGTGGAGTTTTCCTCTTTTCCACTCAATTTAGCAAAATATATACCTCCCGGCAAAGGAGTTCCGTCTTCACCTCTCCCATCCCATTTTACATTGCTAATTGCTAATTGATTATTGATAATTGGCAATTTCCTTACAACCCTACCGCAAACATCAAGAATTTCAAGTTTTGAATCTTTTAACTCTGAACTCTCAACTCTAAACTCTGTACTCCTAATAAATGGATTCGGATACGCCTGCAATCTATAATTTGCAATTTCATTATCTTCTTCCTCAATTCCAGTCCCTCCTGATATATAAACATCATCAATCCCAAAATACGCATTAGCTCCGGCCATACTGATTGACGACCCTCCTCCTCCATGACACACAAATTTAATACCACTTACAGTATCATTATAGATTTTCTCCCATTTTGTCCATACTGAAACTTCGTCACTTGTATCTGGATCAGAGGGGCCAGCATTCACTTGTCTTCCCCACTCTTTTTTCCATTCTCCACTTACTTTAATAAAAATCTCAACTCCAGCACCAGCGCACCCTTCATCAGTACATACAGTAGCTATATAATATTGATAATATATTCTACAAGTGCAATTTTCTGTTTCCTTTACTTCTTGATATACTCTTGCTGTTCCACCACCACCAGCTCCTCCTCCTGCCGACATGTAACAACTTCGCGGCGACGAATGCCATTTAGATGAATCTGCTCTTACATATGCAATACCGGGCAACAATTTGTAGAATGTATAAACTGTCCACCCTGTATCCCAGGGAGTCATATCAAAAGATGGATTAAATACAAGGTTCTCAGCAGATAAAGAACCTGTAAAAATAACTAACCCTATAAAAATCAATACTCTCTTCATCTTAATAATCTGTGTCTATCTGCGTTCATCTGTGGTTAATATACTATTTTTTCTTAAATGTTATCTTGTAAATCCCGTTCATACTTTTTAATTCCGCTTTCTTTCCTTCTATTGGAGTTAAAAGCTTTACATACCTTGAGAAAGTCCCGAAATGCAGTTCCATCCCATGACAGTTCTTTGAACCGCTTCTAATAGGGGAACGTCGCTTGCCCCATATATGCAAAACATTATCGTGGTCTAATGAGAGATTTATATCTTTTGCCTTAACTCCCGCAAGTTCAACAAGCAAAATCACCTCTTTCTCTGTCTCATATATATCAATCGCTGGATTCCATACTTCCGTGAAAAGAATCTTATCAAGAAACTTATCTGATTCTTTGTCAATATCTTTAACTTCTTTAATCATTGTTAGTATTTTACTTTAAATTCTTAAATTGTCAAGGAAAAAACGAACCACGAATTACACGAATTAATCGAATGGACACAAATAGCATAAAAGAATTTATAAAATAAGAAATTAGTGTAATTTGTCTAATTCGTGTCATTCGTGTTTATACTTTCATAGTATATCAAGGAAAAAACTGATCTAACCACAGAGAAAACACAAGGAAGAATTATTTAATAAATGAAGAGATAGCTCTTGATTCAAGGAACTCGGAACCGGAAGTTATTATTAAACCTGGAATCCTCAAACTATCTAATAGTGCGATTCCCTTTTCAGGACCAAGCACAAAAATCCCAGTAGAAAGTGCATCTGCAAATCCCGCATCATCTGAAATTATAGTCACAGAGATACACTCCCTTGCAGGCAAGCCGGTCAGGGGATTCAAAATATGATGATACCTAACCCCATTAAGTATAAAGTATTTCTCGTAATCTCCTGATGTAGCTACAGCCTGATTCTTAAGCTCCAGAACTTTCATAATTCCAGTTCCTCTTGGGTCTTTAATCCCTATACTCCAGATTCGGTCTCCAAATACTTTTATGTCTCCTCCTGCATTTACAAGTCCTGCTTTAATGCCCGCTGATTTTAGTTCCTTAATTGCAAGGTCAACTGCATATCCTTTAGCGATACCAGATAAATCAAGCTTCACTTCAGGTTTCCCAAATTTTATTTTAGAGCCAATCAGCGTCACTTCCTTATAGTTTATTGAAGGAAGCATCTTTTTTATCTCCTCTTCTTCAGGAACACATTGACTCTCAAAATTACCCCATAACTCCATTACTGGACGGATTGTTATATCAAAAGCTCCGTTAGTCAAATCTCCTATTTCTATACCTTGTTTTATAATATGAAGCACTTCTTCCGAAATTTCGCAAACTTCACCTTTATTTATTCTTGCAATATCTCCTGAGCCAGCCCAACTTGCAAGACTGTCTATTCGTTCCATAATCTTAAAAGCTCTATCTATTGCTTTGCGAGGCGGTATTCTCGCAATAACTTTTATCTCACAGCTCGTGTTCATCAGCCATCTGGTGGCAGTGAACTCTTTTTCTCGCAGGAAAAAGATGACTAAAAGTGCAAATATAATTAAACTTCCTATAATCCAGATTCTCTTATTCATCTTAGATTACTCTACCTCAATCTTTCCGTTCCTGATATATGCCCATAGCATCTGCGGAGTATTAAAACCAAACCCCACATTTCCCTTTTTATCTATTCCTATTAGTCCGCATTTGCAATTATACTGGTTAGCAAGTTTCAACGCTAAATTTATTGCTTCCTGTGCTTTCATAGATTTCATTGCATCACAAACAGTCTTGGCAAGGCACAACTTGATAATACATTCACCGTGTCCTGTGCAAGATATAGCTCCAGAGTCACAGGCATAATTTCCTGCACCTATTATAGGCGTATCTCCAATTCTGCCGGGAAGATGCATAAACATCCCTCCTGTACTTGTTGCTGCCGCAAGCTTCCCTTCTTTATCAATCGCACAAGCTCCTACGGTTCCATATTTCTCAGTGGGTAGGTGAAAGCCTTCGCTTTCGCTATATTTATCCATAAGTTTTTTAAGCCCCGGCAAATACTCCAGAGGTTTATCCTCTTTTAATTTCTTTATTCCCTTTTCAAGCATTCTCTTTCTCCTTTGAGTCACAAGATTATACTTTGGGAAACCCATAAGTCTTGCAAATCTCACAGCCCCTTCTCCTGATAAAATAATATGGTCTGTTTCCTCCATCACCTTTCTTGCAACAAGTATTGGGTTTTTCACTTCTTTAATGCAAGCAACAGCTCCAGCTCGCAAATCATCACTCATAATAGCGGCATCTAATTCTACTTCCCCTTCAATAGAAAGGGTAGCACCTGTTCCTGCATTAAACCAGGGACTATCTTCAAGCTCAACCACTGCACGTTCTACTGCATCAAGAGCCGAACCATTATTTTTAAGAATTTCATAACCAAGCTCACAAACTTTAGCCATTATTCCCTTGCGTTTCTTGAAATTCTCTATTTTCCCGGCTCCCCCGTGGATAATAATTACCATTATCTTGATAATATTACTCTGATTATTGAAAATGCAACAAAAAAAGTCAAAACACTTGACAAATATGTTCTCTATTATATAATTCAAGAAATGAAATTGAGTTTTGAATTATCCAAAAAAGGAAGAAAGGCATATAGTTTGCCTCCTTTGGATGTTCCTTTGACAGAAGAATTGCCGAAGGAATATTTGAGAAAGAGTTTGCCGAGGTTACCTGAACTCAGTGAGCCAGATGTTATTCGTCATTTCACAAATCTTTCTGGTCTAAATTATCATATAGAACGAGGAATGTATCCGCTTGGCTCCTGCACTATGAAATACAACCCAAAAATAAATGAAGAATTCGTCCGACTATCTGGACTTGCGAACTTACACCCTCTACAGCCAGAAGAAACCGTTCAAGGAGCACTCACAATTCTCTATGAGCTTCAGAATTATTTAGCTGAAATTAGTGGAATGGATGAGGTATCGCTTCAACCAGTTGCAGGAGCTCATTCAGAACTTGCATCCCTTTTAATCGTGCGTAAATACTTTGATAAAAAGGGAGAGAACCGCACGAAAATTCTTGTCCCAGACTCATCACATGGGACAAACCCTGCCTCATCAGTGCTTGCTGGATTTAAACCTGTGGAAGTAAAATCTGATGCTCGTGGACTCATTGAGCTTAAAGCTCTATCTGAATTGATGGACAAGGAAGTCGCCTGCGTAATGCTGACCGTTCCAAATACACTTGGATTATTTGAGCAACAGATTGAGGAGATTGCGAGAATCGTTCATCAGAGTGGAGGGATTCTGTATCTTGATGGAGCTAATTTAAATGCATTTTTAGGAATTGTAAAGTCCAGAGATTTAGGATTTGATATGATACATTTTAATTTGCATAAAACATTCGGCACTCCACATGGAGCAGGAGGGCCCGGCGGAGGAGGAATAGGAATTGTCCAAGAGCTTTCTCCATTTTTGCCAGTGCCAAGAATCGTCAAAACACCGACAACCGATAACCGACAACCGATAACCGATTCGTATGAGTTATCTTATGATTTTCCAGATTCAATAGGCAGGGTTCATGGATTTTATGGAAACTTTGGTGTTTGCGTGAAAGCTTATGCTTATATAAGAATGCTGGGTGCTCAGGGAATGAGAGAAGTGTCTGAAAATGCGATATTAAATGCAAATTACTTGATGTCGGAGCTAAAAAAGTATTATGAGCTTCCATACAAGGGACCCTGTATGCATGAGTTTGTTCTCTCTGGAGACCGACAGGCAAAGCTTGGAGTTAAGACTCTGGATATTGCAAAGCGGCTTCTGGATTATGGGTTTCATCCGCCGACAATTTATTTCCCTCTGATAGTGCACGAGGCATTGATGATTGAGCCCACAGAAACAGAGAGCATCGAGACATTAAATGAGTTCAGGGATGCGATGATAAAGATTGACGAGGAGGCGCGGACTAATCCGGAGATAGTAAAAAGTGCTCCTCATAATACACCAGTCCGCAGACTTGATGAAGCACGAGCAGCAAAGGAATTAGATGTCAACTTTTATAAATAATTAACAGGGAATAATGAGTATTCGGGAGAGTTTAAAGCATGCATTTTCAGTATCAAGGGAAGAAGAGAAACTTACCGAAGAAGAGGAGAACCTGCTCAAGAAACTCGCAGAGGAAATAACAAAACGGAAGCTTGACATCATTGCAATCACTTTTCTTGAGTCGGTGAAGTGTATGAATTACATTGGCTCGCAGGTGATGTTATTCTTCAAGCCAATAGTGGAGACTATCTTTCCAACCAGGATATATGCTGATATACAGAAAATACTGGAGAAAAGACCGAGTATCGAGTATCTGATAAGGAGAATAGAGGAGAAATGTTGAAAACACAAGATTACAATATAAAAGATAGGGGTATCCGTATGAGAGATACTGGTGTCAGTATAAGAGATACTGGTGTCAGTATAAGAGATACGGATGTCAGTAGAAGAGATACGGATGTCAGTATAAGAGATACGGATGTCAGTAGAAGAGATACGGATGTCAGTAGGAAGGTAGGGGGATTCCCCCTAGTATACTGGGGGAAACTCCAAATAACTCGCAGAGAGGTCTGCGAAAGGAGGTATTATGAGTAGATTTTTGATGGTATTGGGTGTAATCTTTATGGTTACCCCAATCAGAGCTGAGAAGCCATCGAAACTTGGCAAGGTGAAGATTGAGATTGAGGCATTCGAAGACCGCACTATCTATGCAAAGACTCGGATTGTGCCACTTAAGAATCTACGGGCTTCAGAGATTGAGCCATTCATAAGGTCAAGGTTATCTTCGTATGGGGCGGTGCAAGTCAATGATGCGGCTAATACATTGATAATTACGGATATGGAGCCAAAGCTATCTGACCTTGTGAAGCTGGTTAAAGGGCTGGATGCCAAAGGGATTAAGGAATTCGTGCGGCTTGAGACCCAGACCCTTCATCCAAAATATGTGCTTCCATCCAAGCTTGATTCTATTCTTATAAGGAATTTATCGCCTGATGGGTCAATTTATGTGGATGACGACCTGAATGCAATTATGATAACAGATGTGAGTTCAAGGATTGAGCGTATAAAAGAGATTCTTGCAAAGCTTGATGCTCCACCCAAACAGGTGTTGATTGAAGGCAAACTCGTGGTAGTAGATTCAGAATACTTGCGCAAGCTTGGTTTACATCTCCCATCAGTTATTCAGGGTGCTTTGGAAAGAACAAACATTGGTGTATCTCTCCACGAGCAGACATACAAACGAGATTATGACGATGATGAGGATGACTACAACAGAGACTATGCCCATACTGATGAAATATATAATGTAAATGCAAATGTTTCAATAGACTTGCCAACTCTTATCTCACTTATTGACCAGTTTGTTGAGGAAGGTGGCGCAAATATCACATCGTTCCCAAGTATTGTAATTCAGAATAACAAGAGGGGAGAAATCTATATTCCAGACAATGTTAGACTTTCTCTCTTGCCTCATATAGGAGCAGGTGATTTTACAAACCTTGATTTGGAATTCAAGGCTGGGGGAAATGGTGTCAATACTACTGTTATGGTGAAAGATGGCAAGACATTTGCACTTGGGGGGATAGAATATATACAGGAAAGTGTTGTAGAGAAGGGAATACCGATATTGCGGTCTATTCCTCTTTTGGGATGGCTATTCAAAAGAGAAACAAAGGTAACAACGAAAAAGGAGCTTGTTGCTCTGATAACGCCACATATTCTTGAATTCGGTGAGTCGCCAAAGATAAAGAAGAAATAGAGATATGACAGGAGGCATAGTATGATTAAGCGAACGGCTTTTTATGAGAAGCATCGGGAAGCAGGTGGGAAGATTGTTCCATTTGCTGGATTTGAGATGCCGATACAATATAAGGGAATAATTCAGGAAGTCAAGCAAGTCAGGACTAAAGCAGGTATATTTGATGTCTCTCATATGGGGAGAGTTGAAGTTAAGGGACCCCAGGCAATTGAGTTTATTAGTAAGATAACTGTAAATGACCCGAGTAAGCTTGATGTCTGGCAAGCTCAATATTCTTGTATGTGCTATCCAGATGGTGGGATAGTTGATGATATACTTATTTATCGGCTTCCTGATAAGTTTTTAATTGTAATAAACGCAGCAAATAGAGATAAGGATTGGGATTGGATGGTAGAGCATAAGATTGAAGGAACTGATATAATAGATGTAAGTGATGAATCTGCTCAACTTGCGATTCAAGGTCCGGAAGCAGAGCGTGTGGTTCAGCCACTTGTGGATATAGATTTATCAGAAATGGGATTTTATTGGGGAGCGAATTGCAAGGTGGCAGGAGTCTCGGCATTTATTTCACGGACAGGATATACGGGAGAAGATGGATTTGAACTCTACTTTGATCCAAAACATTCGGAAATCTGGGATAAGATATTAGAAATAGGAGCTGAGCCAGTTGGACTTGGAGCAAGAGATGTCCTTAGACTTGAGATGAAATACTGTCTTTATGGTAATGATATAGATAAAACTACAACTCCACTGGAGGCAGGACTTGGATGGATAACGAAACTTGATAAGTCGGATTTTATTGGCAAAGATGTATTGGTTAAACAAAAAGAAGAAGGTGTGAAAAGAAGACTTGTAGCTTTTATAATGGAGGGAACGAGAACTATTCCTCGCCAACACTACAAGATATCTGTTAAAGGTAAAACAGCAGGAGAAGTAACGAGCGGTAATTACTCACCATCAATAGATAGGTTGATTGGACTTGGGTATGTGAATGTTCTTTATAACAAGATAGACACGGAGATAGAGATAGAATGTCGTGGCAAATTAGAAAAGGCGAAGATAATAAAGCCACCGTTCTATAAAGATGGGACGCGGAAATAATATCTTAATTATATCCCCTTGGGCAGATGATTGGGATCTTGAGAGAGTCATTGGAACTCCAAAAGTCGGAGTATTAGTAAAGGGATTTCTTGATAAGGGATTTAAAATACACCTCCTGATACCAAAGGAAGAAGGGTTTACAAACTCAACTCTTGCAAATCTGAGGGTTTCTCCTATTCCTATTTATAGACTTCCAAAAATTAAGTTCCTTTCGCTTGGTCTTTACTTAATTGATTATCTGATAGTCAATTTTAGATTTATGACTTATGGGGCAAAGATATTAAGGGAGCACTCCTTTGATGTTATCTATGGAATTTCAAGTTCCCTTGGGTTAGCTATTTATTGGCTTGGATGGAAATTTCATAAGCCGACTATTTTAAAACTTGTAGGTCTCGGTGCATTATCTCCAATAAGAAGATATAACTTAATTCACTGGTATGGGTATATTCCTGAGGTTATCGCTTATAAGCTAAAATTTGATAAACTGGTTATAGTTGACGATGGAACTCAAGGAGCTAAGGTTGCAAAGTATTTTAAGACACCTGAAGAAAGACTTTTGTTTTCTCCGCAACCAATAGATAGGAATTTAGAGCATATAGTTCCTACACAAGAGTTGAAGGAGAAATTGGGATTTGAGCAAAATGATTATATTGTTCTATTTGTGTCAAGACTTGTGCGGAATAAGGGTGCGGATATTGCAATTCGTGCAATGAAGCTCGTAATTCAAAAAGAGTCAAGAGCAAGACTTCTTATAGTTGGAGATGGGTCTAAAAGGAAAAAGTATGAGGAATTGGCAAAAAAACTTGGTATATGGGAATACACAAGATTTATAGGAAGTGTAAAGTATCAGGAAGTATGGAAATATTATGGGATAGGAGATGTGCTTATCTCAGCTAATCTTGTATCTAATTTATGTTTGCCTGTGATAGAAGCTATGGCAAGCAAAGTTCCTGTGGTTACAATGGATATAAGAGACACGGAAAAATTCATAAAAGATGGAGAGACAGGATTTCTTGTGAGATTTAAGGGACAGGGGATACCCCTTAATGCAAGTCTGGAAACTTGCCGGGAAATTGCAGATGCAGTTTGTATTTTATTAAAGGATGCAAATCTGCGGGAGAAAATAGCCAATAAAGCAAGAGAACTTGTCTTGAAACAACTTCCTGATTGGGATAAGTGGATAGAGACAGAGGTTAAATTAATTAATTCGTTAAAATGATTTTAACCGCAGATGAACGGAGATAGACACAGATTGCAAGATTCAAAGATTAGAAAATTAAAGGTTGAAAGACGAAAAGGTAAAAAAGAATCTGCAATCTCCAAATCTTTGTGACCTTTGTGTTCTTTGTGGTTTATAATTTTGTAGGATATTGATGAGAGTAATTAAAAATACTTTCTTTTTATATTTATCTCTTTTTGGTGGGTTTATCCTGACTTTTCTCCAACTCAAGATATTATTTCTGTATTTTGAGCCTCGCGTATTAGGGGAGTTTTTTACTGTAGTTGCTTTTAGTAGAATTGCGGCAGGAGTTATTCTTTTAGGAATTCCATTTGTCTTGACAAGATATTTGCCGAAATTTCATGCTAACAAAGAACAAGCCAAAATGTTCTCTCTACTATTATTATTGGTTTTTAGCTATATCGTGCTGGCTCTTTTGATGTATTTACTAATTTCTCTTTTCGGAAGCAAATTATGTGTCTCCATATATAAAAATGAGGTTATTGGAGAATATGTGAGCTTTGCGTTTTTTGTGTTTTCAGTAGTTACATTTTTCTCAATTATATTTATGTCTTTCAACGGTTTAAGGAAAATGCATTTGAGTACTGGATTAAACCTTTTATATTTATTTCTTTTGACTTTCTTGCTTTTTGTATTTCGTGAAATACTATCAATCTCACTTGTTCTCGAAATTTACTTAATTTCAGTAATTCCAAGTATTATTATTGGAATACTTTTGTTATGCAGAGAATTTAGAAGACTAAAATTAGTAAAGTTTAATTTGCTCATCAAAGAAATATTTCCTTACTGGAAATATGCTATGGGGCTTGGGGTTTTATCACCACTCTTTACTTACCTTGACCGCTTAATAATTGGCTGCTTTTTATCAATGCCGATGGTTGCTCTTTTTACTGTGGCATCTAAAATAAAAGGATGGATTGGTCGGATACTGGATATTCCTATGGAAGCTTTGAATCCAGAAATAAGTCATTCATGGGAAAAGGGAAACAAGAAAGTATTAGGTGAAGATTTAAAATTGATTATTAAATTACTCTTTTTATTGGGAGTTATGGTGACTACACCTGTTTTGATTTGTGGAAAAGAAATTATCAATATCGTAAGTACTCCTGAATACATTGGTGCCCGGGTACCATTATGGTTTTTGGGAATTTCAATAATTTTTTCATGTATATATGTGCCAATAGCTTCAGCAATGCGGTCTATAGGCAAAATTTCACTCTTTTTTCTCACAAATATAATCTGGATTTTTGTATATGTGAGTTCTACTATTGGACTCATCAAGCGATTTGAGATTGCTGGAGTTGGGACAGCATATTTACTTGCCTCAATTGTAACTTTAATTTTTAATCTCGGATATGTAGCAAGATACCATACAGCTTTAGATATTGATTTGAAATTCTTCTATAAAATAGTAAGTTTTAGTTTAGTATTTGGATTACTTGCCTATTTCATTTCTGGATATGCTTTTGGACCTGATTGGTGGAGATTTGTAATGTCAGCTTTATTTGTAGCGTCAGGGTATTTATTATTTTTATCTCGTGCCAATCTTTTTTCAAGATATGAGAAAGATAGATTGCAAGTTTTGTTTGCCGGTAAATATGGATTCATGAGGAGACTTTTAACCTAATATGCCTGGAGTTTTAGGAATTATTCCAAGTAGGGGCAGTTCGCGAACTGCCCCTACAATAGAAAATATGATTAATTCACTAAAACATTCTAAAGAATATAAAGTAGATCAATACAAGAAGGAATCTTTCGCTATAGCAAGAGTGCATCTTGGGATATTCAATCCCGAGCCACAACCAATATTTAATGAAGATAAGAGTCTTTGCATATTTATGGATGGCAAGATTTATGGCTACAAGGAAAAGATACTTGAGCTTAAACAAGCTGGGCATAAGTTCAAAGTTAATAATGAGCCTGAATTTTGCTTGCATTCTTATGAGGAGTACGGGAAGAAATTTGTTAAAGAGCTAAACGGGATTTTCCTGATAGTTATTTATGACTTTAAAGAAGAAAGTTTGTTGATTGCTAACGATAGATATGGTTTAATTCCTCATTATTATGCGGTAAATAATAACAGATTCTTATTTGCTCCTGAAATAAAAGCAATTTTTCAGGATAAAACTTTTAAAAAAGAACTGAATGATGAAGCAATCGCGAATTTTTTTGCTTTTATGGAACCTCTTGGAGATAAGACTTTTTTGAAAAAAGTTAAAATACTCCCTCCGGGGTCAATACTTATTTACGAGGGAAAGGAAATAAAAACAGAAAGATACTGGAATTTTAGGTATAATTCAGATTATAGTATTACTGAAGAAGATTTTGCAAATCGGTTAGTAGAAACTTTCAAGAGAGCTGTTAAGATACGAATTGAAGATAATTATCGTTACTGTGTTTCTCTCTCAGGAGGGTTGGATTCGAGGTCAATTATTGCTGCAATAGATAGTAAGAAAAGAAAGGATATTTACGCATTTACTTTTGGGCCGTTGGATTCAGACGAAGTTAAAATTGCTAAAAAAGTAGCAGAAAAATCAGGGACACACTTTCTCCATAGAGATATTCCTCCTAATATGATTATAGACAATGCAGAGGAAAACGTATGGCTTAGCGAGGGAAAAGCCAATATAGGAAATAGTTTTATTTATCCTCTACATAAATCAATTAGAGATATTGTAGATGTAGTTTTTGATGGATACGAATTGGGTGTCTTACTTGGAGGACAGTATTCCACCCGAAAAGTATCTGGATGCAGAAATAGAAAAGCACTTATTAACAGACTAATTAAACGAAGGATTTTTTCAGAAGAAAAGTTTAAGGAACTTTTCACTGTTAGTTATTACCCAAAGGTTAAAGAAAGAGCATTGGAGTCTTTTGAAAAAGAATTTGATAAAGCTAAAAGTGATTCTCTCGGGAACGAGTGTGACAACTTTTTCTTAAGCACTTATACTAGCTTCTCTGCTCCAATAGGAGAGGTTTTAACAAGAGATGCAATAGAAGTTTCATTCCCCACAATTGATAACGATTTCATAGATATTATACTCAAAATTCCTGCCAAATTCAGATTAAATCACAGAATTTATCGCAAATTCCTGAAAAAGCTATCTCCAGAATTGGCTAAAATACCTTATAATAAAACAATGGTGCCTGTTGATGCACCTTTATTTTTATGGAAAGCTGGTATGGTTTATCAAATCGGCAATGAGAGAATCAAGAAACTAATGCGGAGACCTATCAAACGAAGCTATGTAAATTTTGATGAATGGCTCCGCGTAAATAAAAGATGGAAAGATTACTTTAGAGATTTATTATCAAGTAAAGATGCTCTCTCTCGTGAATATTTCAATCAAAAGTATATTGAGAAGCTAATCCGGGAGCACGAACAAAACAAAAAAGACAACTCACAGAAACTCTTATATCTTGCAACCTTTGAGCTTTTCTTGAGAAAGTTTCAAGAAAAATAACTTGACAAAAGTAAATTGGGAAGTATAATATGAAAAAGGAGGTAAAATGAAGAAAGGATTGTTTTTCTTTATGTGTGTTTCTTTAGTTGTTCCTGGAGTCTGCAAAAGTGGTTCTAATTGCTGGGTTGCTAATTATGGTGATTCTACAGTTGTGAAGCTCAGAGCAACTGGAACGAGACTTTGCGAACTTGATGCAGTAGGATTAAGTTTAGAGCCAACGTCATTAGATATAGATCTTCAAACTGGATGGTGCTGGGAAGCAAGCACTTATATGAATAGAACCCACAGAATTTCCCCTGATTGTGATAGTGTTAAGGAACATACTTTCGCAAATGCGAATCCATCTACTCCCTGTGTAGATGGAAATGGATATTGCTGGTATGTTTTTATGTACACCAAAAAGTTAGTGAAGGTTGACGAAAACTTTGCTATAATTAAGGAAATACCTGACCCCGGCCTCGGCATGTTTGTTTTTCCCACTGCCGCTGCTATAGACCTTGGAGAGCAAGCTCTTTGGGTGACTGAAAATGACCAAATGGAGGGACAAGGATCTATATCAAAGTTTTTATGCTCCGGGACCACTTATCAATTCAGAAAATCTGGATTTAAGGTATCTTACTTAGATGTTGACCAAGCCACTCATTACTGCTGGGTAGCTGACAATGGAAATAATCAAGTAGCAAAAATCTCCTCAGACGGAAACACAATAACAAGATTTGATGGATTCAACGCACCTTCCTGTGTATCAGTTGACCCATATACCCATTGCTGTTGGGTTGCTGATGAATTAAATAATAGAGTAGTGAAACTTTCAGAAGCAGGAGTAGAACTTTGTGTGTCAACTGATTTTAACCATCCTTTTGCAGTAGCAGCGGACCCACTGGACCACGGCTGTTGGGTTTCTGACAAAGGTAATAACAGAGTAGTAAAACTTGATGCTGACTGTGGGACTTCATTTACAGTTCCAGGATTCCTTAAACCAGCTGGACTTGCTATAGATACTATTGCAGTTGGAATTGAAGAATCTGAAAGGATTACACCAAATAGTTTTTCTCTCTTACAGAATTATCCTAATCCATTTACTCAAAAAACTGTTATAGAGTTTACCGTTCACGGGTCACAGTTCACAGACAAAAACCGCCAACCGTTAACTATCAACTGTCAACTCAGAATTTATGATTTGACGGGGCAACTGGTCAAAACCCTTTTTGACTCTCAACTCTCAACTCTTAACTCTCAACTTTCTGTAAGCTGGGATGGGAAAGATGAATCTGGCAAGAAAGTAGCAAGTGGAATTTATTTCTATAAATTAGGGACAGATAACTATACAGCAACAAAGAAGATGCATTTGATAAGGTAATGCAGGCAAGAAAAAAGATTTAACCGCTCACAGAGTCTGCGACACGAAATCACGAGTGAACATAAATTATTACAAATTTGCCTCAGGCGGATAAAAATTTAAAAATTGCTTCTTTGTGCAAAAACTCCACTTTTGTCAATAATAGGAGCAACCTTCCTGTTGTGATAATAACCATTTTTACAAAGAAATCAACAGAAAAGCTAAAAAGAAGCTTTACCTATGGAGCAAAATCCACAAATATAATGTTCCCAGCATATACAAAGTCTTGGCGAAGCAAAAATTTGGGTAAGTGCCATAAGACACGAATCTTTTATGCTGTGTTAGGCAAAGTTTACTGTGCAACTTCATAGACAATGAACTTCTCATTTTTATAAACAATTGAAAAGTTCAAAGTGTCCCTTTCTTTGAACATAACCAGGAATGTTCTATGACCGTTTCTTGTCTCTTCATTTGCTATATTGACAAAGTCTGTCTCGGTAAGATTCTTGAAACCCTCTTTGAAAGCAGTTCCTTCTCTATAGCCCAACTTTTTCATTCGTCTAAACCACTCGTATCCAAAATTAGGATTAAAGTTCATTAAAGTACCATCTTTCCAATCACCATAGATTGTTCTTTCCGATTCAACCCTAAAGCCTTCAATAGTAGGTGGTACAATGTACATATCTTTAGGACTTGTGTTTTGCTTTGCCCATATCTGCACATCCAGCCATTTCCCTTCTTGTGCATTATCTATCAAGAAATTACCTTTTTTCAGATAAGCACCGCTACCCAAAACAAGCACAATTACAACCAGACTTAAGACAAAGTACTTTGACAGCAAGAACTCTCGCCGATATACGAAATGATAGAATATCAGAAACACGGACAGAGCAAGAAAGACTACATATGCATATTTCCACCCTGTCGCGCCATAAAAAATACCAATTGAGACAAAGGCAACTACTAACTTATTAAATATACTCTCTCTGAATTGGATTTCAGCAAAGAAGTAGTTAGAAAAATAAATCATCGCGAAGAATACAACAAATTGGGAGCTTCTAAGAAATTGAAAATTGAGCACTATGGATAAAGGTACAAATTCTGAGAAGATTATGCCAGCTGCACACATTGTAAAGATTGTGGCTGTGAAGGTAACAACAATGCGATGATAATCGGGTTTTGGTCTATGTTTCCAGCTAATAAAGAATACACATAAAAGCAACACAGTTTTAAAAAAGACATCTTTCTCCCAGGAAAAAGGAAAAATATGGCCAGGCGACCGTAATCTTAGTAACTCTATCCATTTGGGATTGGCATAAAGCAAGTTCAAGGAAACAGGAGAGTGTAGCACTTTCCAAATCAGTATCGGGCTTGACGAGATTATGAGAACGGTAATACACAGTAGAAATCTTCTGATGCCTATATCTCTTAAGTTAACAATGGAAGATACAAAGATGATTGCAATTACATAAACTGTAGTCATTGGATGAACAAGAAATCCAATCCCTTGTAGCAAAAATGAAAGCAAGTATTTTTTCTTGAAAAAGAGGTATATGGAAAAGAGAAGGATTGGGAGAGCTGCAACTCTTGTAATGAAAATGCTATCCAGAGTAATTGCACCAGCAAGTGCTCTCTTGGAAAACAGAAGAAAGAACAATGAAAGAAATGCAACCCCTTTCTTTTTGAAAAGAGTTATAGTAATCAGGTAAACCCCGAGAAATGTCATATAGATGGCTGTGAAGTAACTCAGAAAAAAGAGTGCAGGAATACTGATATTAAGATATTTGACCAAGAAGCCCAATACGTTCCAAAGGTAAGTGTAATAGTAGGGCCTTTGTGTCAAGAGATAGTCGTTAGGGTACAAGTTATTGTTGATAAATGCTTTCAGGAAAGGAATTGTTATAGACTGATCAGACGTCCCGTACCAATATTGGTTTATACTTAACGTTGATACTATCGTGAAAACCAAAATGGTGAGAGCAACAACAAATACGGTTTTCCATCTGCTATCGCATTTCAGTCCGTCCATAGTCAGTGTTATTTTCTTGTGCATAGTGAATTTTGCCTAACTTGTTTATATCCACAGCACGAAAATCTAAAATTCGTGCTCATTGTTAATCGGTAGCGCAAAGTCTTTAAAGCTTTATCTCGGTTAAAATTTCCTTTGCTTCTTGTTTAACCTTTTTTACTTTTGGATTGTCTGGAAGGTTGAGGATTTCTTCGCATTGAGCTTTGCATCTTTGCGTTTCTCCAAGTTCTATATACGCATTAGCAAGTCCGAGTCTGCAATATCCAATATTATAAAAATTCTCTGGTTGTCCGACAAGAGTCAACTCAAGCAACTTCTTATACTCATCCCTCGCAAGTTCCCATTTCCCCATTCCGCAATAACTCTTTACCCTAATCCACCTGAATGTGCGAGACTCTGGAAATTCTGTCACAAGTTGTGTTGCAACTTGAGATGCTTCGGCGAATCTCTCCTCCTCAATAAGAAGTGACGAGTAACAAGCAAGGGCAACAATCTTCAAATATTTCCCGTGCTCACAAGCCAATTTAATCTCACTCTCCCAATGTGAATCTTCAGTCCAGGGGATATAAGAGAACAACCTATGCTTAAAATAATCATATCCAGCAATTCCAATATATGCATCAAAAAGCGAAGAATCCATCTCAATAGCTTTGTGAAATTCCTTAATGCTCTTTACCACATCCTGAACTCCTGAGAATATATCTTTATGCTGAACTTTATAAAACGCACGAGCCCCATATCCTCCTGCTAACCATAAATGAACTAATGCAGAAGTATCGCAGGATGAGATTTTACGCTCTGACATCAACACAGTGGTATCAGAGTAAGCGAAGAACTTTTCTTCTAAGCTGTCTGTGGAAAAATCAGCCATATATAAGCCATACAAAGAAGCAAGAAAAAGATAAGGAGCTGGGTCCTCTGGCTTAATTTCTATGGCTTTTCTAAAAATAGTTTCTGCTTCTTCATACTTCTCGGAATAAGAATAATGTATCCCTTGCTCAATGAGACTATCAAACTGCACATCCGCAGAGAGAAGAAGAAACAAGAATATCATACGATTCAATCAACCACAGAGGCACAGAAAAATTATATAGAGATTAGTAGAAACTTATGGAAATTCGTAGAAATTCATTGTTGCTACAAATTTCTATTAATTTCTATAAATCTCCACTAATTTCTAATATTGTTGAATAAAAAGCATAAACATTGTAATCTGTAGTTCGTATTAAAAGTCTTTTTCTTATCATACAATCTTTGGGTATATTATATTGAATCGCCGTTTGTAATAAATTCTCATACTCAAGAAAACTAAAGCAAGAAGTGGGATGAACCACCAGAATTTAATTCCCACAAGGAGCACAAGAATCGGTGCCCCAACTCTTATTGAGATAAAGCAAGCTTTTAAATTATGCTTCACAGCCGCCCATACAAAGAGCGGAATCGCCACCAGAGACGCTGTTCCACATATCCAGTCTCGCAAGTAAATCGATAGCACAAGTGAGATGAGAATAAAAATCGTTGACAGCCAATAAGCTCTTTGCTCTCCCAAGAATATTCCTGTGGTGATTTCGTTTGCCTGTTTATCGCCTTTAATATCGGGGATTGTTGTGTTTATAAAGACTCCTCCGACAGCAAAGAAATAAGGCAGGGCATAAAGAAGAGTAGTTTTGGAGAATGGATTAGCAGTTGCCCAGCCAAGCGAGAAAGCAAGTATCCCATACCCTACGGAATTTGACAACAGGTCAAGTATCGGTCTTCCCTTGAAATTAAATGGCGGGGCGGAATATAAAATCCCAAGGAGCATAGACAGCAATAGAATAACCCTGAATTCTACGGAAAACGAAATAGCTGATATCCAGGCAATTCCAAAAAGAGCACTAAACTCTATCCATGCGTGCGATATTTTGATATAGCCCTCAGGCAACAGGTAAAGTTTCTTGTTCACTCTATCGGACTCGATGTCCACGATTTGATTCAAGATATAAACTCCTCCCATAAGCAGAGTGTATAATACAAAGGCATCCGCAAAATGCAGAGCCGAAGCTTGCCCGCCTGATAACACTTTCCCTCTATAAGCCCCAAGCAAGAAGAATGTCCACACAGGCACCCAAAGCGTGGGCCTCAATAGAAATATATAATCAAAAAGGTGTATCATTTTTTGCCTTTAACCGCTGATGTCGCAGATACCGCAGATTATTTATCAGACAGAGACAGAGATTTGAGACAGAGTTTCTTCTATCTCTATCTCTATACTCTATCTCTAACTCACCGTAGCTCTTGCAACCTGGCTAAACAATCCCACTCGCATCTTCTTGTCAAACCATTGCGCCCGATATTCCAGCGCCTCGCCCAAATCAATATCGTGTCTATAAGGGCTATTAGTGTCATCGCCAACCCACTTCCACTCGCCTCCTCCAACACGATACCAGATTTTCGCCCCTGCTATATTCTCCGGCTTCGCATTCCTCCGCTCATCTGACGGATTCACCCCAAAATGAATCGTAACCTGCCCCGGTTGTAAATCCAGCTTCAAAAGCGGTGGGTCTAATTCCATCACATATTCCGGCGACACAGAAGTCGGCTTTGTATCTCGCACCGTGATGTCAAGAAGCTCTCGCTGGACGTCTGTCAAATCTGGAGTCGCCTGAAGCAGTTTCGTGGCTGTTCTTATCAACTTATGGTCATTGGAGCGAGCTCCCTTCTTGGCTTCTATGTCAGCATGATATTGACTTTCTGATTGTTGACTTGCCCGATAGACGAGTTTCCATTCCGCATAAGCTGCGGTTATTTGGGCAACAAGGTTCTGCGGAAAGCCAACTGCATTAGCGATAGCAGGAAGCTTAAGAGCAAAGTTCTTAAACCACTCATCAAACTCCGCATCCTTATACGGAATATAATGTTTTGCCATCTCTATCTCCTTTTATTCAAAAACTCTATTATCAACAGGGATTTCCAAGAGATTGAAAGAGACTTTTTTATCTCTTGTTCTTTATATCTCTTAAGTTCTCTTTCCATCCCTGTCAGCATTTTTTCAAAAGACCTCTGTGAGCCGTTTATACATTCGTGTAATTCGCTTACACATCCGTGCAAGTCAGTTGCATATCTGTGTAATCTGTTTGCACATTCGTGTGAGTCAGTTACACATTCGTGTAAGTCGCTTGCACATCTGTGTAAGTCAGTTGCACACCCGTGTGAGTCGTTTGCACATTCGTGCGAGTCGCTTACACATCCGTGTAATCCGTTTACACATTCGTGTGAGTCGCTTACACATTCGTGCAAGTCAGTTACACATCCGTGTGAGTCGTTCGCACATTCGTGTGAGCCAGTTACACATTTGTGGGAAAGGTCTCCTGACCTTGAGAATCGAGACCAGAGGTCTCTCCCACACTGCTTTGAACTCATTAAATCATTCATTCCTTTTTCTGCTTCCTTAATTCATTTGCCTTTTTATCAGCTTTATCTGCTTCCTCATCCCGACCAAGCTCGCGAAGTACAGCACCTTTGAAACCCCATGCCACAGCATTTACATCATCTTCCTGCTCTAATTCTATTGCCTTCTCAACGACTTTAAGTGCTTCCTCATTCCGACCAAGACTGTAAAGTGCAACACCTTTGTAAAACCATGCATCAGCATAATTCTGATTTAATTCTATTGCCTTCTTATAATGTTCTATTGCCTTTTCATTATTCCCTTCCATAAATGATGCCTCTCCAAGTTTCACATAGTCAGAAGGGTCTCCGATGAGTTTTCCAGATTGTTTATCTGCTTCCTCTAACTTTTGAGCGACCAGTGTCGTAACCATTTTATCAACAGCACTAAGTTCCTTCTTTATCCCCTTTTCTATTCTTGTATCAATCATATCAGGTATCTTCGTTGCTTCCAATAATTCTGAACTAATTCTCTTTACATCTTCTTCAGTTAAGTTGGGGTTATCTAATTTATCGAGTGATTTTAATTGTGGGTAAATTATAAACAGCTTATCTACTACTTTTTCCACTCCTACCAGTTTTTCTTTGATATTTTCTTCTTCCTTTTTCTTCTCTTTTGTTTTTCCTGCATGGTAAATACGATACATTACAATTATACCTACTATAGCAATAAGTGATGGTCCCCACTCTGCAAGAAACTCTCCCATAGTTTATAGATATGTCATTGCTTTTATTTTGTCAAGGGAAAGATATTATATGCTTCGGGGTTTAAGTAAATGGAGTCCAAGTTTCAGGAACCTTGGGCTGAAGGTGATGATATTCTTGATTATCTCAAGCTCGTTTATCTCGGTAATGGGCTTTCCCTCGAAGTTCTTGACTCCGAAATCAAACAGCAGTTCAAGGTCAGAATCCTTGAGCTTCATAAATACATCCCGCACCTTGAACTTGAATCTAAAATTCCTGCCCTCTGCTTTGAGCCATTCCTTTTCATATTGCTTGAGTTTAGAGATGTCATTGCTCTTGATTGCACTCGCACAAGATTTGCCTGCCAACTTGCCCGACAGCAATGCGTTCCCGATTCCGCCTCCTGAAATAGGGTCAACAAGTCGTGCCGCATCTCCAACTATGCAAACATTGTCCTTGACGAGATTCTTCAGGGCTTTGGACGGAGTTATACTATTGTGTGTGCTCAGGATACTGTATTTCTTGAATCTCCACTCAAGGAGCTTCTCAACGAAGAACTTCGGGGGCTTCTTGGTAAGTGGAGGATAAACGCCCACACCCACATTCGCCAAGCCATCTCCTTTTGGAAACACCCATCCGTATCCACCGGGCGCAACTTCTCTGCCTGTCATAAACTCAACTTCCCCTAAGGTAACATCCACGCCTGCTAACAGATATTCATAAGCAGACCATAAATCCTTTCGCCCGATTCTTGCATCAATGCCTGCCCACTTTGCCACCCTTGAGCCAATGCCATCAGCCCCGACGATGAACTTTGCTTTGACCTCTCCCCTATTGGTTTGGATACCATTATCAGTGAGCCCGATTGCCTGAGTGCCGACTCTAACTTCACATCCAGCACTTGCAGCAAGAGCTGCCAGGTCGCGGTCGAATATCTTGCGCTCAAGTATATAGCCGACTCCCGGATAGCTAACCTTGAAGCTTCTTCCTGAAGGAGAATAGAAACGAGCTCCCTCAATAGTGGAGGCAATCCAGGATGGTTTCGGAGTAACAAATTCCGATAGCCATTCCCTTGACATTCCTTCACCACAAGCCAATGGAATCCCAATCTCAAGATGCTCTTCAATCAAGATAGTCTTACACCCTTCCCGAGCGGCAGTTAAAGCAGTCATTGAGCCAGCAGGTCCCGCTCCCACAACTGCTATATCATACATTTCAGACATAAGACTTTAGATAAGAGAAATTATAGACACGAACTATCACGAACTTTTACGAACACTACACGAACAAGTTTCTTTGCTTTCATAGAAGTTCGTGTTTTGTTAGTCTTCGTTCGTGTGCTGTTCGTGTTAAAATTCTTTTTACACAATTTCTATTTTCCCTATATTTGTGGTCTCGCCTATAATCCATTTTTCTTTAATTCCTTCAAATATGGATGGGTCATCTACAACTGCTATCATCCCTATGCCCATATTGAAGACCCTGAACATTTCTTCTGTCTCGACATTCCCTTCTTGCTGGATAAACTTAAATATCGGCAGAACTTTCCAGAAGTCTTTATAAACTTTAGCTCCGATTCCTTGAGGCAAAGCTCTTGGCAGGTTGCCGTAAATACCTCCTCCTGTTATATGAGCAAGTCCTTTTATTTTCTTGAGGAAGGGAGTAAGCAAGTTCTTATAAGACTTATGTATTTTTAAAAGTTCCTTTCCAAGCTCACATCCTAACTCTTTAATATACATATTAAGTTTAAGTTTCTTGTCTTTTATAATTTTACGCACAAGTGAGTAACCATTTGTATGCAAGCCACTTGATGGAAATGCCACAAGCTTATCACCGGGAACTATGCTCTTGCCATCTATTATATCAGATTTCTCAACTATCCCAGTGATAAAGCCAACAAGGTCATATTCTCCGAGAGCATAAAATCCAGGCATCTCTGCTGTCTCTCCTCCAAGAAGCGTAATCTTATTTTTACTGCAAGCTCTTGCAATTCCAGTTATTACTCCTTTTTGCTGTTCTATATTTAGCTTGCCAGTTCCTATATAATCCATAAAATATAGGGGCAGTGCCCCAGTTGTTAAAATATCATTTATAGAGTGATTTACGAGGTCTTCTCCAACCGTGTCGTGAATCCCGAGCTCAATAGCAATCTTTAATTTTGTCCCTACTCCATCTGCCGAACTTATGAGACAGGGATTTTTATACCCAGAAGGAATCTCAAATATCCCTCCAAATCCGCCAATCTCCTTGCTCAACTTCTTAATGTATTCCGTGAATTTGTCAGCCGCCTCAATATCTACGCCTGCTTCTTTGTATTTCATAATGTTTTAAGAATACAATGTTAAGTCTTTTCCTAACTTTATTTTTTCATATTCGAATTTCCTAATCGGATGTGAAATATAAAAATATTCTTTAAGTTCGTCCTATTTTTTATTCGAAAATCTCTAATAAAATTTCTTGTAAACGCCTGTCAATATTACCGTTAAAATCTTCACAGGGAATGCCTAAATTTCTAAGAACAGTTAGGAATCTCTTATAACCATTCTTACTTCTTAACTCAACCCATTCAATTCCTAAACTCGTTAATTGTTGCTTGTTCAAATCTGATAATTTATCTGCTATAAAAACTTTGCTATTCCTTGCTATCACAGCATCAGCACTTTCAGGATTTCCTTTGCCCATCAATTTAACTTCACATCTAAATCTTTCTTGTGATTTTGTGTCTAAAAGATAAAAATCTACTTCTCTAAGTGACTCTGGTAATCGGCTTTGATCAAAATATTCACCTGAAACATTAAAAAGCATACAAAGGGTTCTCATAAGATATTTTTCTACCCTTTTCCCAGCAGTACTCCATAACCCACCTCGTAATGCTGCCCTTTTTACTGCAAGTGTATTAATAACTATTAAACTTTCACTAACATTCAAATCTACACTAACTCCACGAAATTTTATTGTCAATGTTATGTTTATGTCGTCGTCACTTTCAACTAAACTATTTATTGCTTGATAAAGCATTTCGTAATGTTCTAAAGACGCATCTATCACGATTTCTTTGGTCGCAGAATTATACATGTTAGAGATTGTTTTCATGTTTAAGCCAGAGTTTATCGCAATATCTTCTTTAGATAGTTCAGGATTTAATAATTCCTTTTTATACCAATCAACTGAAACCTGTTGATTTTTCAACTTTGCTTCAACGACCTTTTTGAAAAAATCAATCGCGTATTGTAGAAATTCAGCATTAATAAGAGTCTGAATTTCAATGCGGTAGTCCTGTCCCTTAATCAACTTACAAATAATATTTTTGACAACTTTATCAGTTAATGTCACCTAATCCTCCTTTTAGCTAATTCCTGAAAACTTTCTATATTCAATATATGCAGCTCTTCTTTGTCAAATAATAGTTTATTACCCAATTCCTGTTTTATCCTTTCAACATATCTTTCTTCTTTCTCAGTTAAAAAGAAATATCTCTCTAATTTCATTGCGGCTTTTCCTAATGTTCCACTACCAGCAAAGGGGTCAAAAACCAAATCTCCTTTATAAGAATAAAATTTTATAACCCTATTGCATAATTCTATAGGGAAAACGGCACTATGAACTTTATCAAATGTAGGATCAATTTTCCATACATTTGAGGTTTCATAATCTCCCAAAACTTTACTTTGTTTAACTGTTCCCCAATTATATCGCCTGATATTCCAATCTAAAAGTTTGTCGGTTTTCTTCCTATAGACCATTATATATTCAGTTAAGGGATTTGGTTTATAGGCTAATGGTTTTCTGTGTTGTAAAAATCCTGCGTTACGGTTTTTAACACTTGCTTCCGGTTTTGCCCAGATTATATCATCAATAAATTCCCATCCCATTTGAACCAGATATGGATGAATGTCAAAAGGTATTGGATATCGTTTGCTTGAATGTTGCCTACTGATTCTTGGAATGATAACCGGTGAAGTATTTAGAATAAAAAATCTCCCTTCTTTTGTAATCCTATAAATTTGTTTGAATACACTCGCCAAAAAATCAAGGTATTTTTTATAACTTTGATATATCGAATAATCTCTTGCATTATAATAAGGTGGAGATGTAAAAGTCAAATGAATAGATTCATCAGGGACATCTTTTAAAATATCTCTGACATCTCCCTGAACAACAACATTTTTCATAAAATCAGGACATTTTGTATGCTTTATGCTTGAACCTGAAGTCATTTTTCGAGGAAAGAATTCCTTTTGAATCACAGACTGTATCATTTCATTTGGGTGATTACTCAATTTTTTAAGTTCTTCTTTAACCATTATATTTGATTTAAAAACCAACAATGCACGGATAACTTGTAATACAATTTTAGGATCTAAATCATTTAACATCTCTATTAGCAGTGGGATTGCTTTTGATGAGTGCATCCTACCAATGCTTGAAACAGCTTCTCGTCTTACCGTAGAATCCGGGTCATTTTTTGCAACTTTTGAAATTATTTCCAGATAAGAGGTGTCTCTTAACTTACCGAGATTTTTTACTACCCAGAATCTTACTTGAGCATTTCTGTTTTCAAGTAAAAAAGTGAGGTTTTTTCCATCAAAATCCGAAGGCAAACGACCAAGACTTTCCAGCAGAAATAAAAGTGTACTACCATTATCCTTTTGCTCCTGTATAAGTTTATATAACACTCCAATATTATTTATTTTTAATTCATTTATATATTCTCTTGTTACCATAATATTTCCAGGTAATTACAAAAGTCATTACCCATTTTATCTACACCTGCTTCTTTGTATTTCAGCGACTTAATCCTGTTGCACTTGGACATATTATTTTTACAGGTTTCCACTTATTTCTCCCAGACAAAATATGAGCTCCAAGCTCAATCGCATATTCCCCTAAAGTTCCTTTTATAATGCCTTTTTTAGTATGATGCCAAGGAACATCTTTAGTTTTATCATTAACGGCTACGATGAGATAAACATTACCAGACTCCATATCTGCAACATCTTCTCCTGAAGGAGTTGCCTTAGCTTTAGAGTCTCCCCACTGAGTATGAGAATGAAAATCACCTATTAAATTAATTGGCATATGCTCAAGAATATTCTCCATTCGCTCGGAACTCCTTGATTTAGGAGCTACCCAAGAATATCCTTTAACTGCCGTCTGATAAGGAATGCCATATTCAACTACAAAACCATCCATACTTCTATAACCAAGCAAAAGTCCAAGAGTTTCATGCCTATAGACTTCAATAGAAGATAAAATCATAGACAGAAAAGCACGTTCTTTTATATGAACAGTCTTCATCTAAAACTTTACTCCTCCGGCAAAAACAAACTGACTCCAACTTCCTTCGTCTGGAAAGATTACTCCCCAACCAACCTCACCAAAGAAAGTAGGACCTCTAATTGAGCATTCCATTCCTCCAAAAAGGTGAAATCCAATCCATGTATCTAACTCACTATTAGTTTCGCCATTAACTTTTACTTCTGCACTGCAAATATGGATTTCAGGGGCAGCCCCTGTATAAAATTCGATAGGAGAAAGTATATACCAAGTGTTCTTGTATCCAAAATTCACTTTGATATCTCGTCCTGAAATTGTGATATGCACAATTTCTTCCCCTAAATCCCATATCTTTTCCTCCGTATGCCAACTGAATTCTACTTCTGTTCTCAAGGCAAATGGTATCATAGGTAAAGGTAAAGAAAGTTCTATTAATCCTCCGATAATAGGCCAAGTCTCGGATTTCGAACTCCCATTATCAGAAGTATTGAACACCACTCCTCCTTTAAATCCAAAACGCGGTCTTTGAGCATCTGATGTCGCAAAATTCAGTCCTATTATACTAAAAACTAATACCCATTTCCTCAAACTCCACATCTTAACCTCTTTCTTTCAATAAAATAGCAGAGAATACCAAAGAATCTCTTATTTCTTGGTAGTCTTTGTAGCTTTTGGCTTTGCAGCTTTTGGCTTCGTGACCTTTGGCTTTGTGACCTTTGGCTTTGTGGTCTTTGGTTCTTTCTTCAGTTCTTTTTTTGCTTTTTCTTTTACAGACTTTGCGAGCATTGACTTTTTACGAGCGGCGGTATTGAGATGAATTACTCCCTTTTTCCGTGCTCGGTCAATGGCAGAATAAGCTTTATCCAGATTCTCCTGTGTCTCAGATTTTTTCATATCCTTTATCGCACTCTTCATTTCAAGCTTAACCTTGCGATTCCTGAGTTTTCTTTTCTTATTCTGCCTCGCTCTCTTTATAGTTGAACTATGTCGTAACATCTATCCCTCCCTTTTTAGATACTTTCTCATCTAAAATCTTATTCCCAAAATAACCATTAACTGTGTCCATAAACGTTTCTCCTGAAAGACATCTCCTCTAAAGATTTTTCCTCCTCCAACCTCACAAAATAAAGCATATCCACTAATCAAGTATTCTCCTCCTCCAAAGAGATGTAAGCCGACTCCCATCTCAGAGTTATCAACAAGTGAATCAGGGTATTCTTCTTGAATCCAATAATAGTGTATGCCGGGACCTACTCCCACATAAATTCCTACACAAGAAGGTATTTCACCTCCATAAACACCTGCCGAAGAAGCTATCTCATAAAGATATTCAACTCCCAATCCTAATTGGATATCTACTTTTGTAGTTTTAATTTCTTCTTCCTTTTGATGAAAACCACCTCCCGCATCTCCCCTAAACCCAAAAGGGGAGTCTGGTAACTTATAGTCTAATATCACCCCAAAATTAGGCCAAATCTCAGATTCTGACTCTTCACTAAAGGTTTGAAGCACTGCTCCTCCTTTGATTCCAAAAGAAACTTGAGCACTTGCTATTTCATAACTGCATAATATTATACCCACAGCCAAAATATATTTTCTTAATATGAGTACCTTTTCCTCCATTTAAACTTTAGACACAAATGAATTGCCGTCAACATAAAATCTTAACTTTTCAGTAGTGCCCTGCTTAATTCCTATTCTCGGACAAGCTACTATCGTAAGGGCAGTTCGCGAACCATCCCTACCTTCTTCAATTCTTAAATTAGAATTAACCATATCAACCTTATTTTGAGACCTATCTACCCCAAAAGCTTGAGTTAGTCTTGCCGGCCCGTTAGTTAAATTTTGCATTTTTCTTCTCTTTTTCATTAACTCTATTCCCTCCAATGGCTCAACTGCTCTTATCAAGACTGCTCGAGCTTCGCCATCTTTTCCTGTAACCACATTAAGCATATAGTGCATTCCATAAGTGAAATAGACATAAGCATAACCCGGAGGTCCCCACATTGCTTCGTTCCTCAGAGTCCTTCTTCCTTTATAAGAATGAGAGGCAGGGTCAAGCTCTCCGTAATAAGCTTCGGTCTCAACTATCATTCCTTTAGTCACTCCCTCCGCAGTATTATGAACAAGCACCTTCCCCAATAACTCTTTAGCCACCTGAGCCGTATCTCTAATATAAAATTCTCTTATCACTCTTTTTTTGTAGGAGCAACTTTTAGTTGCGATTTATATTGTCGCAGATGGAATCTGCTCCTACATAATTTATACCGCTTCCCCCAGTAAAGTAGGGGGAATCCCCCTATCTTCATACTGACATCAGTATCTTTTCCACTGACATCAGTATCTCTCATGCTGACATCAGTATCTCTCATGCTGAACTCCGTCATAGCTATGCGATGTTAACGTTTCCAGCATATCTGAAGGTGAAGCGACTAACGGAAGCAAAACCAGATATGCTGTGTTATATCTGAACTTTGAATATTTATCTCTACTTTCTATGTCTTATTTAAATACAGTGTCTGAGTTGGGTAAGCAAACTCAACTTCTCGTTTCTCAAGTTCCTCTTTAATTGCAAAGTTAATTTCTTGCTGAATATCCATATATTTATTGTAATCACTGCTCATAACATAAAAAACTACCTCAAAGATAAGCGAAAAATCCCCATAAGAGAAGAAATGTGCCCTGTCAAAAACTGCATCCTCAGTATTTTTTATAATATCTGTAATTATCACTGGTATTTCTTTTAACTGTTGAGAAGTGGTTTGATAGGTAACCCCAAGTTTAAAAACTACACGACGCTTCTCCATCCTTTTATAGTTACGCACGCGTGAATTGGTAAGGTCAGTATTGGAAAAAACCAATTGTTCTCCACCCAGACTTCGCACTCTTGTTGTCTTAATTCCAATATACTCAACAGTTCCCAGATACTCTCCAACGATGATAAAATCACCAATCTCAAATGGGCGGTCAAAGAATATAGAAAAGTAGCTAAATAAGTCTCCCAAGAATGCCTGTGATGCCAGAGCAATTGCCACACCACCAATGCCAAGACCTGCAATCACTGTGGAAATCTTAAAGCCAAAATTATCTAAAAGAAAAACGAGAGCAAGTCCCCAGATAACTACTTTTACTACTGTAAGCATTCCCTTGAGCGAGCGTTCTCTGGCTTTATCCTTTTCCTTTTTCAACCAGTAATTTTCAATGGTATATTCAATCAATGCTATTAAAAAGCGGATACCGAAGAATGTTAGAAGAACTATGCCTATGATATTTACTGCTTTACTGAATGTTGGGTTTAATGTTAGCTTGCAAATACTTAGATAAAAAGCCCCATAGTAAAGCAAAGGAATTGCTGTTCTCTCAAAGGTATGAATCAAAAAGTCGTCTATGGTAGTGGCGGTTTTCTCTGCCCATACTTTAAGACGAGCTAAAACAATACGCCTGAATATCCGTACAAGAATGATGCAAGCAAGAAAAACTAAAAGGCAAATAAGATAATCTAATACACTATTCTGAAAAAATACTCTCTGCATAATCTCTTGAAACATATCCACTCTCCTTTATCTATTCTGCCACTGTCTTTTTTGCCAATCTCCAATGTATAAGAAAGATAGGCATAGCTATAACAAAATATATGAGCATATTGATTAAGTTCTGCCCACCTTCTCGTTTTTCACCCATTACAGCGATTTCTTTTTTGTCCTGCCAACGTACCCTGAGTTCTTCATCTGTCAATTGAGATGCGCCTTCGGCTTTCTCCCAGTCAGTTTTGAAGCTCCGAAATGTAATGACCTTTTCCCATTTCCCCTTAGGCATAGTGAACTCTGGTGAGATAATTTTCACTATTCCATATATTCCCGAACATAGAAAGCCAATACCTACTCCCACACAGATGACACACATTATATAAGCATATATTTGTTTTGCAAACCCCTTTTTCATTCATCCTCCTTCTTGAAATGATTTTCCCTCATCTTTGTCAACTACGAGATTCGTTCATCCTATCCTATCATCTACATTTGTCAATGATTTTTGAGACTTTTTAATTGCACCCCAGCTTACAATAGCTTCTATAACCATCCAGATGTTTAATGCCAGAACAATAATACCAATAACAAATAGATGCCACTGATGCCCGTCACAAAATATATTAATGTTTTTAATCATCGCCCAACCAGTCATCAGAATCATAAATATCATAGGATATAAAGTATATCCTGTTGGCTTCTTATTCTTCAAAAGATAAACAGTTATTACGAGTAGTGCCAAACCCGCCAGCAACTGATTTATGGTTCCAAAAAGGGGCCATAGAATCAATCCTCCCTTGCCACCTCCCTGAGCCATTGCAAGAATAAGAGCAGTAATAATAGCAAATGTAGTAGCTCCATGTCTTGTAGCCAATGGCTTGATATTGTAGTCTGTTGCGAGTTCCGTGATTACATATCTCTGGATTCTTGTTGCAGTATCAAGAGTAGTTCCTGCAAAAGAAGCTATAAAAACTCCCATAATAGTTAGAGCTATATTTCTTGGAATACCGTAAGAGTTTAATAGATTAGCCGCTCCATTCATAAATGCACCTACCTTTGCACCAAGTCCCGATGCCTCAGCCCATGATACATATTGATAATTCCAGGCACTAACACCCGTGAGAACAGTGCCATCCGGAGTTTTTAAATACATTCCTATTCCTCCAGCTACTGCAATAATTACCAAAATGGCAAGAACCCCTTCCATTAACATTGACCCATATCCAATAAACTGAGCATCTTTTTCACTGTTAAGTTGCTTTGAAGATGTTCCAGAACTCACGAGACTATGAAATCCACTAATTGCACCGCAGGCAATAGTAACAAAGATAAATGGCAGGATTGGCGGCGCTCCTTGTGGATGAAGATTTACAGCCGGTGCAACTATTTTCGGATGAGCAACAAATACACCAATCAGTAAAAGCCCAAGTGCTATAAATAACTCGTGTGCATTTATGTAATCTCTTGGTTGAAGAAGTTTCCAGACAGGCATAACACTCGCAATATAAGCATAGGCAAAAAGCACAATGACCCAGAGCGTCAGTGGCTGAAGTCCAAATAAAGCTGGCATCTTGAGAGGGAAATAAGCTCCAATAATAATTGTAATATACATCATAACTACTGCAATGATAGCGAGTATTGTAACATTTCCCTTCTTTTTATAAACCTGATAGCCAAGCCACATAGCAATAGGGATTTCCATCCACACAGGAAATACCGAGTGCGGAAACATATCAAACAGAAGAGCAATAATAAGTCCAAAAATAGCAATGACAATCCAGAGCGAGAAAAAAGTAATCAGCAGCAGGAGAGTTCTCACACGAGGATTGATTATCTGGGCACACAGTTCACCTATTGACTTTCCCTGATTTCGAGCTGATATAACGAGCGAGCCAAAATCATGCACAGCACCCATAAATATTGAGCCTAGCACAACCCATATTAGACAAGGAACCCAGCCCCAGATTATACCTATTGCTGGTCCTACAATTGGTCCTGTGCCTGCAATTGATGTATAGTGATGCCCAAAAAGAATCTCCCTTTTAGTAGGCAGATAATCGGTATCATCTCTGAGTGTATGGGCAGGAGTTTTTGCATCAGGATTAAGCTTAAAAATCTTGCGTGCCAAATATTTCCCGTATGTATTATAGGCAATAATATAAAGACCAAACGAAACAACAACAATCAGTATTGAACCCATTTAATCAGCGAGTGGTAATTTGAATCTTTCAGTAGTTATATCATTCTGATTTACCCAACCGGATAGACTATCTGATTTTACTAATACCGCTCCTGGTCCCTCTGCCCAATAGAATTTATCAAATGTTACTTTCCAACCCCTGCGAAGTCCTCCAATACATGCAGAGGATTCTTTTTGAATAGCAGATTTAGGGTCAAGATAAACAGGACACCAACGTGTGCAAAATATATCAAAATTTCTGATACAATCCTCTACCATCGGAAATCCTGGATAATCGTAACTTGGTTCTACAAAAACCTGAGGAACTTTATATATTTCTTTAGTGCGTGTATTGAAAATAAAAGATTGTCTATACAGCATATACCAAAATGTATTTGCTCTGGTTATCAAAGTTATTTCTACCTTGTCAGAAGCAATAACCTTTGTATCAACAAGTACTCCCCAATGGTCAAAAAGCCTTCTGAAATTTCCATCTCGGTCAAACCCAAGGATAATGAGTTCCGGGTCATCACTCGGACCCGAAAGTCTGCACAACACTTCAGGTCCCATATTGTTTCTACAACCCTTATCAATGTCTCTAATCTCTATATTTTGAGGTCGTAAAGCATACTCCATATCTGTTACTATTATAGAAGCTTTTGCTCTTCGAAAAATCTCTTTAATATCCAAAAGTAATGAATCTTCTGCATTGAGAAGGAGAAATGTTCCATTACCATCTATTATATCGTGTTGTCCTTCATAATATTCTCCAGAAGCCACATAGAAAAGTACACTTTGACCAAGTGAATATCTGGCAATTATAGTATCTACCTTCTGAGCATAAGTATTCTGAGTTATTACGAAAAGTATCAAGAAAACTGAAGTAATAAATTTCATCTAACTTTTATTTTCAGGAATTTACGCTTGCCTACTTTGAGAATTATATCCTTTTCTATCTCAAGCTCAAGATTGGTATCCTTCACAGTAATTCTATCAAGCTTTACTCCTCCTTGCTCAATTAACCTTCGTGCTTCATTTCTTGTTGGTGCAAGTCCTGAATCCACAAGCAATTTAACTATCCATATTTTCTTCTCCTGAGGCGTATAGCTTGGAATCTCCGTTGGTAATTCCTTTTTACTAAAAACTTGCAAGAATTCTTCTTCTGCTTTTCTTGCTTCTTCCTGCGAATGATATATTGACACAACCTCACGAGCAAGCCGAAGTTTTATATCTCTCGGATTTGTGCCTTCCTTTAAATTTCTCTTTATGTTATTTATCTCTATCTCGTTAAGATTTGTTGTGAGTTCTAAATACTTGAGAATCAAAGTATCAGGAATAGACATAAGTTTTCCAAACATCTCTTTTGGTGACTCAGTTATACCTACATAATTACCATAACTTTTGCTCATCTTGCGGACTCCATCTAATCCCTCAAGAAGTGGCATCATAATTGCAACTTGAAGCTCTTGCCCAAATACTCTTTGCAGTTCTCTACCAAATAAGAGATTGAATTTCTGGTCGGTTCCACCAAGCTCAATATCAGCACGCACAGCCACTGAATCATACCCTTGAAAAAGAGCATAAAGCAACTCATGTAAGGCAATTGGCTCATTCTTCTTTAGTCTCTTTGATATATCATCTCTCTCAATCACTTGAGCTACAGTAAATTTTGCGGCGAGCTTTATTATATCTTCGGAACTGAGTTTGCCAAGCCACTCTGAGTTATATCTAAATTCCGTTTGCTTTTCCTTCAAAATCTTAAATATTTGTGGTTTATAATTCTCCATATTTTCCTTAATTTCAGCATCTGTAAGTTGGGGTCTTGTTTTATTTCTACCTGACGGGTCACCGATTTTTGCTGTGAAATCTCCTACAATAAGCACTGCCTGGTGCCCCAAATCTTGAAAATCTCTTAATTTCCTCAAAACAACTGCCAGCCCGAGATGGATATCCGGAGCAGTAGGGTCTATCCCAAGTTTCACTCTTAATTTTTCGCTTCTCTTAAGCTTCTCAAATAATTCATCCTCAGGTATAATTTCAACAGTATTTCTCTTTATCACCTCTATATCCATAATTCCTAATTTATTCCCAAAATTTAATCTGTCAACTTTTTAATTGGGGAACAAATCCGTCAGTCGCTCGTGAAGTCTGCGACAGACTCTGTGAGCTGACGGTTGACAGTTTAAAGGTTTAAGGGTTGGAACTTCGTGTTATTTGTGGTTACTGAAAAAACTGCTCAATACGCTCATTAACTCCTGATTCTACATATCTTGCGGCTGTGTAGATTGCATTTCTTATAGCTTCTGAATTTGACCTTCCATGACATATTATAGTTACTCCTTTGGTTCCAAGCAAGAGTGCTCCGCCATACTTTTCATAATTTAGTCTTGAGAAGTGTTCTTTGAAGGCAGTTTTGAGAAGAAAACCACCTAATTTTGCTTTGAATGAACTTTTTATAGCACCTCTTAATGTAGCTTGAGTCGTTTCAATCACACTTTCCCCAAATTTAAGCATCACATTTCCTACAACTCCATCACACACTACAACATCAGCTATTCCTCTCAGTATATTGTGTCCTTCTATATTACCCAAGAAATTCAACTCCGAATCCTGCATAAGAGTAAAAACTTCTTTCGTCAATGAGCTTCCTTTACTTTTCTCTTCTCCTATCGAAAGAATTGCCACAGATGGATTTTTTTTGCCAGTAACTCCTTCTACACATAGAGCTCCCATTACTCCAAATTGATAAAGGTCGTCTGCACGCACCTCAGGAACAGCTCCTACATCAAGGACAAAAGTATATCCGTCTTTATTTGGGAAAAATGTTCCGAGAGCAGGTCTCCTCACGCCTTTAATCCTACCAAGCTCAAGCAAACTAAACATCACATAAGCACCTGTATTCCCAGCTCCCACAAAGGCATCTATCTGATGTTCTTTTTGGAGCCGTGTTCCAATCGCGATCGAAGAGTCTTTTTTCTTTCTAAATGCGTCTTGAGGCGACTCATCCATTTTAACTATACTTGGAGAATGTATGATTTTTGATTCGGGGACTTTACCGGCAAGTAGTGATTTATCTCCTATCAATCGGACATCTACATCTATTCCCTGGATTGCTTCTATAATAACTTGGGGGGCATAATCACCCCCCATAGCATCAACTCCTATAATCACTTCTTTATTGAGATAAGATTCTGAATTCTATACGGCGATTTTGGGCTCTCCCAGCTCCAGTGCTATTAGATGCAATTGGCTGACTCTCTCCATATCCACGAGTGCGAAGCTTTGATGACGAAATCCCATGCTCAACAAGGAACCTCTTCACTGACTCAGCACGAAGAGCCGATAGCTCACGATTGTATGAATCACTCCCAACCCAATCTGTATGTCCCCCAATCTCAATCATCACTTCAGGATGTTTCTTGAGAAGCTCAACCGCCTCATCAAGAATAGAATAAGATGAGGGCTTAATATCTGCACGGTTGAATTCAAATGTAATGCCGTGAAGCACAATCTTCTCTTCCTTCTTGAAAAGCTCGAAATCCCTCACGGTAGTAGCTTCTGGATTGCAAACTACCACAACTCCCTCTGGCACATATCCTTTAGACTTCACCTTTACCTGATGAGTTCCTGCAGGAATTTCTGCCTTGTAAGTGCCGGTCTCGGGGTCAGTATGAATATCTGGAATCTCTGTTCCTGGGAAACTGATAGTGGCTCCAATACCTTTACGAGAAGAATAGTCAATTGTTTTGCCAGCAAGAGTAGAAACCCGAGCTAAAGGCGTTAATTCAAAATCCAGGACCGTAGTCTCTCCAGCTTTCAATACTGCTGGATTAGTCTGAGGAGTATAGCCCGATTTTTTCACTCGGACTACATAAGTGCCAGGAGATATTTCTGTTCTATACACTCCACTTGCATCTGATTTTACTTCAGGAAAATCAGACTCCGGGAAAGAAATAGTTGCAATACATGGTTTGCGAGAAATCTTATCTATCACTTTTCCAGTCAATATAGAAAGCTTCGTTACTTCTTTACGCCCAAGTCTGAAATTGATAACTTCTGTTGCCCCACTTGTTACATACCTTGTAACTTCAGGAGACTGTTTATATTCTCCTTTCCGTAAAGGAGAAGCATAGATTACAACTTTCCCAGCTGGAATTTCAACCTGGTATCTTCCTCCTTCTTTAGTTGTTACTGTAGTATCAGCTAAATGAATTTTTGCCAGAACTGGTTTTCCATCGACATTATCCATTACCCTACCTGCAATTATAGTTTTTTCATCTGGTGGAGGTGGCATAAAATCAAATGCTTGTGAAATAGTAAAGTTAATTGCCCACTGTGGTGCGTTTCCAAAGCCACCTTGAATATGATATTTCTTATTACTGAATTCCTTTGGCTCACCAGAAACTCTAAAATCCGGCACAAGGGTCATCCATATATTAGGAGCTGTCTCAAACCTCAAACCTGGAGATATATAAATTCCCCCATCATCGTATTTTCCTATTCTATGCTCTCCATATACTTCTATAAATGGGGCAAACTTTGGATAAATTACTTCTACTCCTCCTCCATAAACAAGTTTACCGCAAACATTTGGATAAGGATAACTAATATATCCAAAATTGAGATGCACAGGAAGTTTTGGCACCTCTCCGAGGTTAAAAGTAAGAAGAGCTTTACCCCCAGTAGTTAAACCTCCAGAAGTATAGAAACGGTGAATTCCGCCTTCGCCAAACCTGCAGGGTTCCCCCAATACAGTATCCGCGGCACAGCGTTTTTCCATCTTTCCTCTGGCTGCACCTGTATAGAAAGAGATCATTGGATAAATTCCAAAATCAACTACTTTTCTTAGTTCAGGAGAAAAAAGGAGTTTTGAGGGAACAAATTTTCCTCCAATCCATATATCTCCCCATCCATAACTCACAGCACCTGCCCCCTCAGCGTCACCAGAAACTACATTAGCGGTTCTCATCATATCAGCAAAAAAAGTAGTGTTCAAATTTAAGCTTGCATAATCAGTAAATGAGAATCCTATTCCTATTGGTGCATCTCCAATTACACATCGCCCTTTATCAGTGACAGACATCGGATTGCCATTTTTATCCGTTGTTGGTAAAAATTCATCTGGTATAGGATCTGAACTCGTCATCCAATATGCTCTGAGTCCCAAAATATAATTAAATCTACCAGCAGGTTCCACTTCTGCTGAGATAATTCTTCTGAGTCCGCGAGTCCCTGTATTATTTGGCATACCCCACATAGGAGTAGCCGTGCAAAAAACTAATAAAATTAATCCTAATTTCTTCATTTTACACCTCCTATCTTCCCAAATACTATACCATTTAGCTTTGTCAAGAAAAATATCAGAAAACCTTTTCCCTCTCACAATTTCAAGAAACTAATGCAAGTTTTGGGTAAATAAACTCGTGAATTTCAAGGAATTACAGCAATTTTTGCCTCAAATTTGAGCAAAGCTTCAAAGTTTTGACTTGACAGTAAATGATAAAAAGATAATATAAGTTAATTATGTTCGCAGAATCCGCTGGAAAAGAGAGAGTTATAATTATGGGAGCTGCAGGAAGAGATTTTCATAATTTCAACACTTATTTCCGTAACAATCCACAATATGAGGTAATAGCTTTCACTGCTACTCAGATTCCAAATATTGATGGTCGCAGGTATCCAAGCTCATTAGCTGGCAAGCTTTATCCCGAAGGAATACCAATATATCCAGAATCTGAGCTTAAGAGTTTAATCAAGAAGCATCAGATAGACCTTGTTATATTCTCTTACTCTGATGTTCCTCATCTGGAAGTAATGCACAAAGGTTCGGAGGTCTTAAGCTATGGTGCAAATTATATGTTACTTGGACCACACTCAACAATGGTTACTTCAAATAAGCCAGTTTTGGCAATTGGATCTGTTCGGACAGGATGTGGGAAATCTCAAACAACCAGGAAAATTGCTAAAATTTTGAAAAGTTGGGGCAAAAAAGTCGTAGTAATCCGCCATCCAATGCCTTATGGCGACCTTGCTCAACAAGTAGTTCAGAGATTTGCATCTCTTGAAGACCTTGAAATATGCACTATTGAGGAACGAGAAGAATATGAATCACACATTGAGATGGATACCGTCGTATATGCAGGAGTAGATTACGAGAAGATTCTTCGTCAGGCAGAAACTGAAGCAGATATAATCTTATGGGATGGTGGGAATAATGATTTTCCATTTTATAATCCAGACCTCTTTATTGTGGTAACTGACCCATTAAGAGTAGGAGACGAACTTCTTTATTATCCGGGAGAAACATGTCTGCGGATGGCTTGTGTAGTTATAATAAACAAGGTTGACACAGCAAAAAAAGAGGATATTGTCTTATTAAGGGAAAATATCAAGAAAGTAAATCCAGAAGCTCAAATTATTGAAGCTCGAAGCCCGGTATTTGTGGATAATCCGGATAATATAAGAGGTAAAAGTGTCCTTGTAATTGAAGATGGCCCAACCCTTACTCATGGTGGAATGTCATATGGAGCTGGATTTGTTGCCGCCCAGAGATTTGGTGCCGGCAAAATAGTTGACCCAAGACCTTATGCAGAGGGGTCTATATTACACACCTATGAAAAATACAAAAATACAGGTCCTGTACTTCCTGCAATGGGATATAGTCCGAAACAGATAAAAGAACTTGAGCTTACTATAAACAGAGTCCCCTGTGATATAGTTATAATAGCCACTCCGATTGACTTATCTAAAATTGTAAATATCAATAGACCTTTTGTGAGAGTTCAATACGAATTGGAAGAAGTAGGCAAACCAGATCTTGAGGAAATATTGAGTGAATGGGTAAAGAAAACTTGACAATCTTAACTTCGTATATATTATAATTTAGATTATGGTTAAAGCTTTAATTTCACTTGGTAGTCTTGGTTTTGTTCTTTCAACAATTCTTTCAATTGCTTATGCAAAACTTGCCATAAAGGTATCCCTTAAAGAGAAGCAAATCCTTGACGCTTTACCCGGTGCAAATTGTGGAGCTTGTGGTTTTCCCGGATGTGAGGGATATGCAAGCACACTCGCAAAAGAGGAAACTGAAATTGGATTGTGTCCTGTTGGAGGTCTTGACCTATCAACCAAACTTTCCGAGATACTTGGAGTAGAAGCAAAAGAAATTGAGCCAAAAGTTGCAGTAATTAGATGTAGTGGTGGGATAAATAATACTAAAGAGAAATTTAACTATGTGGGGCTCAAAAATTGTGTAGGAGCCCGACTTGTGGCTGGGGGGTCAAAGTCTTGTTTATATGGATGTATTGGGCTTGGAGATTGTGTTCTCGTATGTAAATTTGATGCTATTAAAATGGGAGATGATGGACTTCCAATAATAAATGACAAAAAGTGTATCGGATGTGGTTTATGTAGTGATGCCTGTCCTCAAAACCTGATTGAACTTCTCCCAAAAGCGGAAAAAATTTATGTGAGTTGCAGTTCTCCTGAGTCTGCGAAACGAACAAAGCTTAATTGCAAGATAGGGTGCATTGGATGCAAACTATGTGAACGGAATTGTCCGTATAATGCAATAAAAATTGAGAATGGAATGGCACGAATAAACTTTGAGCTCTGTGAGAACTGTGGAATTTGTGTTAAGAAATGTCCAACCGGTGCAATTGTTGATAAGCTAAAGTCAAGACCCAAAGCTATGATTGGGATTAATTGTACAGGATGTGGAAAATGTAATGAGGTATGTCCAATGAATGCCATTTCTGGAGAACCGGGTGAACAACATCATGTGGATTTCAATAAGTGCATAGGGTGTGCTCTATGTACAAAAGTTTGCGAATCTGAAGCAATCACAATGGCATTTTCACTTGGATATTCGGTTGCAAACTTGTAAAGGAGGTATAATGATTTTACTTTTTTTATTAAACTTAAGTGGCTCAATTGGGCCTACAGCGGGATATTATTTTCCGTCTCTCGATTCAATGAACTCATGGTTCTTGGATAAATTTGAGGCGAAAAGTAAAATAGGAGCAAGCGCCACTATTGGAATAGTAGGGAAAGTACGTTTAGCCGGAAATTTCGCTCTTGAATCTGGGGCAGATTACTTTAAGGCAAAGTCACCTGATGAGGAACGAAGCTTATTATTAGTCCCCATAGATATATATTTAAGTTATAGATATATGATATTACCCGGTCTTGTATATTTCTATGTTGGTGGTGGATATAACCTTTGTTTTACTAAATATGAAGAAAAGTCTTATGAAGTAAGTAGCTGGGGCTCAGGACCTGTTGCTGAGACAAGTATAGAATTTCTACCAACTTCTAATTTAGGAGTAGAATTATTGGGAGGATACAGATTTGCAATAGCCCCTGATGTGGAACTTAAAGACGCTAAAAATGAGAATCCTACTATGATTCCAATGAATCTATGGGGTGGATTTCTTAAAATTGTCATCAAACGAGAAATTTAGTCCGAAGGATTCTGTCGCAGACTCTGTAAGTGAATGAGATTTTTCGCAGTTGTATTACAGCTTTTAATCTTCTTTTTCTCTGTCATTGTTCATGAAGTATCTCATGGGTATATGGCACTCCGAAAAGGAGACCCGACTGCAAGAGATGCAGGCAGACTTACACTAAACCCTCTCCCCCATATAGACATATTTGGGACAATAATTCTTCCTCTTATTTTATATTTCTCAATAGGATGGGTATTTGGAATGGCAAAACCTGTTCCAATAAATCCTTATTACTTAAGAGACCCGAAGCGTGACTTAATGTGGATTGGAGCAGCAGGTCCCTTGAGTAATATAGGAATAGCTGTTGTACTTGGAGCTTTGCTTAGGATTATAGGGACTGGATTGCCCGTACCTATTTTGCAATTTATAGCTTTTGGAGTAATGATAAATCTATTGCTCGCATTCTTTAATCTTATTCCAATACCTCCACTTGATGGGTCAAGAATAGTGCAAGGGTTTCTGTCTTATGAAGCACAAGAGAAATATTTGAGTATAGAGAGATTCGGAATTTTTATTGTTCTTGGTTTCGCATTTATGGGAGGTTTTAGGTATATTCTTTTTCCGCTTGTAAGTTATTCCTTTTATTTCTTAACTGGAAAGCCAATAGGAATCTACTTTGTAAACACCTAAGATTGTTAACCGTGTACTCGTTCCGATTAACGATCTTCGTTTAACGAATAACGGATTTAAGAATTTTGAACTTTTAGGGATTTATTTTATAACTCCAAGCCAGTCGTGGAGAAGGAATTGGAATCTACCAATTAGAAGAGATACACGAGCCATCACCGTGTATCCAAATGTAGCTCCAAAAGCAAGCATTATATACCAAACACCTATTCTTGCAACTTTCCCAACTGTTCCTGTATGTTTAATCGAGAAATAGAAATATATAAGCGTCGTAATCACACCCACAAACATAACAATATTACCAATGATATGAACAGTAGGAGTTATGGATGGTGAGAGCATTGCTTTTGTAAGCATTGTTCCCTGCATCTGTTTGAATATACCAGCTTGAAGTGAGAGTGGTATAGCTATACCTGACCCGGTTCCAAGAGCAAATGCCATAGGCCATCTTGAGAGCCAAGCATATTTTGGAATAAGCCGTGCAATATATAAAAGCCCCAGACACAATGGTATAAGTAACCAATACTCGTGATGTTGGAGCGGGACTATAATTTTTGGAGTAACTATATTTTTCCAAACAAGAGGTAAAGCATATCCGAGTGTTGCTCCAATCAATAAATGTTCAGCAAACCTGTAAAACGGATTATCCTTATAAAGAAAAGAGAAAATACAAAGTGTAAGAAATGCGGCAACCCACACCCAAGGGTCGTGTGACATTATTTTTTCCTCCTTCTTCCTGCAAAATATGCTATATTAGCAAGCACTATAAATACTATCATCATAATATGCACCGCAGACTGTGCATCCATTCCAATGCAAGCTGCCTTTCTTGTTTTCAATTTCAGGTTTTTTTCGACCAGATTTTCATATTCAGCTGCTCCCTTCAGTCCGCCAAGCATCCCGATGAGCTGTTTGGTTTGCAAATACGGATAGTTCTCAGCTGCCATAACTGCTGTAACCCCTGCTGCCACATTTGCTCCATATCTCTGATTTGCATAAGTAACCCAAGTTCTCGATACACCTCCACCTGAAAAACTTATTGCAAGTGAAATCTGGTCAAAATTACGAATCTCTCGCATCATTGGAAGAGAATCTATCAGAGTTCCATAATAATCTGTTGGAAAAGTCTTATGAATGTCTTCTCCGATACCAAGAATAACTAATGCACCTCCAGGAACATACGGCAAAAGAGTATAATCTATCCCTTCCTTCTTCTCAGGAAATTCTCGCTTCACATCTTCAAGAGCTACTTGTGCTATTCCAATACCCTGCATATATAAGCTCATAAGAATTACTTTTATGTTTCTATTAAAGCAGTGATTTAAGATTGTAATTGTCATAGGATAAAGTTCCGGGAGCACTGCTGCATCATAATCAAAGGAAAGGAGAACTACCTGTCCATCTGAGGTGTTGTCTATTTTCTCATAGATATTTCTCGCTGGAGGTGTAGTATATGTTGGAAGCCCAATAGGAATAAGAAAAGGAATTATAACACATATAGCAGTAATTAGATAAATCCATCTCCTATCCATATTCATAAATTTATTCAGTAAGTTCATTTTCCAGCTCCTCCAAGCCATCCACGTTCAATCCCAAGCATTATTTTAAGTGATGTAGCCATTATTCCGAGTCCCACGCCAAGCCCTATTCCTCTTTGTGCCGCCATATTTGGATACATTAGAATCCATTCAACAAGGTTAGGAAGTTTAAGTTTGATAAATACACTTTCTCCTATTGGAACTCTTCCAAACATTACAACAAGAGCCACAATGAGAAGTAAAGTAGCTTCCGGTGTCCTCGCTTTAAAAGACCTGAATGCTGCTGATGCCATATAAAATCCAAGCAACGAGAACATAGTTGCCTGCATAGTCATCGTCATATACTGATATATTTTCATAAATACAGAGTTTTCTCCAACACCCCATATAAACCCAATAAGAGCTACAACTATCACAGCAACAAATATTATTATGCTGTATCCCCATCCTTCCCTTTTTCGTCTTATCTTTGTCCAATGAACATGAAATATGGAGTAATATCCTATAACCAGGGCAGGCACACCACATACTATTAACCAATGCACTACTTCATCAAAAAAGTTCTTTGAGAATCTATGCGGTATAAAGAACTGAATTATCATTACAATACCGCCTATAAGACAAAGTTTTAGTGGACCTGCTCTTCTCATTTAAATAAGTTTATTATAAAATTATTTCCAAGAAGCCCAAAAATAGTGCCGAGTGCAAGAAATATAAAGATAACAAGTTTATTATAATCCTGTCCCTTAATGCCTCCAACTAATGATGGATTCTTCGAAAGATACGCACTCGCGGCATACAGTTCTTCACCCATAATCGTATAATCACAAGCAGTAACAAAGAATGGAAGTTGTGTTACAGCATCAGTTCCTGCAATCTGGATTGCTCCTGTGATGTTTCCTGTTTCTGCCAAAAGAAGTGATTCCGCCCAAAACATACCAATAAAAAGGTTTGTAGCTGGTTTCTCGCGTGTCATAATTCCACATACTCCTGCAGCATAAGCAAATTGACTGCTGGTCAGGAAAAATACACGGTCTGGATTGTAATAATCAGGTCTGCCCTTTTCAATAGCCGCTTCCCTTACAACTTCCTGTGCTACTGACATAACTATAGGGTCACGATTAGGCACAATAATAGGAGTGTTATACTCTGCGGTCTTTTTTGCTACCTGTGATAAAATATTCATAGATGCAATAGTAGCAATATCCGATATAAACGAGGTGCCTGGGACATATAAAACTGGCTTACCCATCTCTGTGGCTCTACCAACTGCTTCTTCAAGAGAATCAAGTCCATCAATCTTGCGGATAAAGAGTGGTTTCCCCATTTTCGCCTGAAAAACAGCCCAGAAAATCAAGAAGATAAATAGTGGCAAGCCTATCAATACATTCGTCTTTCCTTTATGATACCATTGAGGAGAAGAAGAAGTACTGGAAGAAGGAGGAGAAAATTCAGAATACTCATAAGTAGAAGTTCTTCCTCTTACCTTGTAGTAATAAGGAGTATTGTCTTTCACTCCCCTGTTATCTCTAATAGTAGAAATACCTCTTCCCATATAGCCGACATATTGGTATCCAGTATCTTGAGCTTCAGACCTATATATTTCATATCCTGAAAACAGAGAGTTATCCGGAGAGAGATTCCATTGCACAGTAATAGATTTGCCAGCATCGTTTGGAGTATCAAAAGCACGAACATCTAATGGAGGAGCAAATTTTTGTGTCAATGGAAGGGTATCAGATTCTTGGGCAAAAAGGGGAAAAGCAAAGAAAAATAAGTAAATAATTTTTATATGCTGCACTTCTTTGAACTTAATATACATTTTAAACCTGTCAAGAAAAAAATCTGAGGTTTATTTGAATAATTCCTTTACAAAAATTTGTGATGATTTGATAATGAATAACTTTCCAGCAAAATCTCCTACACTGGAAGAAATATCCCTTAATTCTCTTGTGATATTATTACAGAATTTCTCCTCTTTCATACAGAAATACTTGAACTCTGAAACGAGGGAAAGACCTTTTCAAGAATTTTCTTTTTATCTCATAATCCTCGTTTTCAAAAAATCCGATTGATTGAATACAAGAAAAGTTCCGGTCAAGCCATTCTTTGAATTCGTAAATTTTCTGGTCATCAGATGAACAAATCCCACTCAAAGGAGTGTGCACAAATATTATCTTTTTTGCATTTACTAACTCTTCTTGCGATTTTTCAGGATTCCTTGCATCAAGGATTATAAGATTGGGAAGATTACAATACCAAATAAATGCTTGATGATACGAAACTATTTTAGTACCCTGGTCAGAAAACCCATCTATAATAGTATTTATTTCTCTCCAATTATCTGTAAATCTTTGTAAATGACATTCTCTCTTGGTATAAATATTCTTTATTCCGTATGCGTTAACTCCTGTAATAAGAATAAGTATTGGAATTATCGCACGCATCCTCATAAATGCGATTCCAATTCCAAGAAGTATATAATATAAGCTCGCTACACCAAGATAATAATGTGGGAAATTAAGATTTGTGCATATAGGAACCAATGGAATCAAAATAAAGATGAGAAGCCAGAGAAGTTCTTTAATCCATCTTTTTCTAATTAAAACTCGGACTCCATAAATTGCACTTATACTGTATATGAAAATTCCTGGAATCACAACTTTTAAATTCCAGGGAAGGATAGTTTGACCAAGTGAAAACGAAAAGAAGGTATAGCCCAATTTAGTTAGAAGAGAAGCTGGAACTCTATTAATTGAAATTAATTCAGAAGGTATAACTGCAAACAATTTCACAATCAAAAATGAAGATGCTAAAAGAATAATAAGCTGTGAGATAGCCCATTTTTTCTTGTCAATCTTTCTTGAATTTATTCGCAGAATCCCGTGGATAAGCAACCATATCCATTCGCACAGCAATGTAAAAAATACCCAAGCTTCTACATAAATACTTATAATTGCAACAATAGTATATATCCATAATTTCTTTACATCTTTAATTACGAGCAAAAACACCCAAATTAAACTCAAATTAAAAAATAAAAAACAAGGAAACACTCTTGAGATTCTTGAAAAGAGTATAAGAAACGGTGAAATGGCTCCGAGATATAGAGCTATTAACCCTACTTTTCTTCCGCCAAGTTCTTTTCCAATCAAATAAATAAGCAAAAGTGCAAGAGTTCCAAAAATCACCGATAGCATTCTTGTAGCACTTTCATGAGTTCCAAACAGTTTTATCCATCCGAAAAGAAACATCCTATATAAAACAGGATGCATTTCTTGTGGTAAAAAATTGAGTCCGGAAGAAGATATTACTCTTGCCTCGTCTCCAGTGTAGGAATTGCTTCCAAGCATCCAGACTCTTAGGAAAAATCCAAGAAGTATTAGTCCACCAATTAATACTCTGTGCGAAACCTTCACTTCGAAAGATAATACTGGTAAATAATATTTCTGTCAAACTGTTTATCTTAAAAAACTTGACGAGATTTATTTTTGTGGTATAGTTTTATACAATGGGATTTATTTTCATATCAAGTTTATTGCTATCCTCAATAATTCTTCTTCCTCTTGCAAAGAAATTTGAAATAAGGAAAAAACTTTCTATTGTTGGAATTCTGGTAATTAGTTGCTTAGTTGGGATAAGCACTATTTTCGTAGAGATGGTTCGCGAACCGCCCCTATATACAATATTCCTTTTAGAATTAGGGTTTTTGATTTTATTTACTGGGATTATCGGATTATATCGGTTCTACAGAGACCCTAAACGGATATCACCGGAGGGAGAAAATATAATCCTCGCTCCCGCAGATGGATTTATAAGATATATAAAACCTGCATCACAAGAAGATATATCAGACTTTGACGGTGCAATTGAACCTAATGGCTGGCTTGTTGGTATTACGATGACTTATCTTGATGTTCACATTAATCGTAGTCCTATTGCTGGCAAAGTGTTATTGGCAAAACATACGCAGGGGAAATTTATATCATTAAAAAGGAAAAAAGCATTAAAAGAGAACAAGCGAGCAATATTAGTAATAGACAATGGGGATTTTAAAATAGGGTTACGCTTAATAGCTTCAAGAATGGTAAGGAAAATTTTACTGTGGGTTAAAGAAACTGAATCTGTTCACCACGGAAAACGGATAGGCAAGATTGTATTTGGAAGCCAAACCGATATTATAATACCTGAACTCCCCGGGCTTAAAATAAATGTGCACGAAGGCGAGCAAGTATATGCTGGACTCACTGTCCTCGCAGAATATCAGTAAAACTTCAGATGAATATATGTATGGTAGTTCACGCTCATTATCCGCATGATGAATCCAGAGTTCAGAGAGAAGCTCTTGCTCTTTCAGAAAAAGGACATAAAGTTGATGTTCTTTGTTTAAGAAAAGGGAAAGAACCATCACGCGGACACCACGATGGAGTGAATTTCTACAGACTCCTCGTAAGAAAGCGAACCAATATAAACCTACTTGGTTATTTTATGGAATATAGCTTCTTCTTTTTGTTGGCAGGATTGAAATTAACTGTTTTATTTCTAAAAAAGGGCTATGGTATTGTTCAAATTCATAATCTTCCTTATGCACTTGTTGGTATAGCACTCATTCCAAAGATATTTGGTGCACAGATAGTTCTGGATATTCACGACCTTGAGCCCGAACTTTATTCAGCAAAATTTAATATAGGAATACATCATCCTCTGGTTAAACTACTTCTTGTGATTGAGAAGCTATCTTGTTGGTTTGCAGACCGAGTTTTAATAGTTACTGATATTTGGAGAGAAAAACTATTAGAAAGAGGTATTGATGAGAAAAAATGTAGTGTATTGATGAATCTTCCTGATAAGCACATATTTAAGCCCATATCAATGAAAAGGAACGATAAATACTTTAATCTCATATATCATGGAACTCTTGTAGAGAGATATGGTGTAGATGT
>JAUWHX010000031.1 GCA_030605695.1 bacterium
AGCTTGAACTATAATTGGCACTCCTGCGGGGTCCCGAAGTCTTGCAAGAGCTTCTCCTGTTGCATATCGGACCACAGGATAAGGGTCATTTAAAATCTTTTTAAGAGGACCCTTTGCTTTTTTATCTCCCAATTTACCAAGCGCTTCAGCTACATACATTCGCACCTTCGGAACTTCATCACCTAATGCCTCTATCAATGCAGGAACGGCTTTGCAATCTCCTGACTCACCAAGTATTTCTGCCGCTTCCCACCTCTTGTCAGGAGTCCCAAATTTTAGGTCTTTCTCATACTTTTCCCGTTCTACTTTATCCATACTTATTTCCTTTATCCCTCTCCCAAAGCTGAACACAGGCACAATCAAACAAAAAACAAGAATTAAGTGTTTCATTTTTCCTCCTTTTTTGAATACTATTACAAATTTTTAGCTTGTCAATAATTTTTTTAAAACTATTGAATTTTATAAAAGATTTTTCGGATATGGCAGGGCAAAATGATAAAAATTCATCACTAAATTACTTGCAAACTTCTTTAAGATTCATCTCAAATAATATATTAACCACAGATGAACACAGATTATTTCTCAGACAGAGATAGAGATTTGAGATAAAGTTTTTTCATCTCTATACTCAATCTTACTTTATCTGCGTTCATCAGCGTTTATCTATGGTTCCAATCCGTTAACCAACGGATTAACACATTATCTCGATTTATTCTTTCTTTTTAAGACTACGATTGTGCCATCACAAAATTTTCTCGGTTTGCGATGGAAGATTTTCCAGTTATCTATTTCCTTAAACTCCTCCCAGAACCTCGAACCCTTGTAAGTTATAATCTTTCCATCAGACGATAAAACTGAAAGTGCTACAGGAGTAAGCCATTTAAGTTTGCCGACAGACCTTGAAAGAACTATATCATACATCTCATTGTTATCGAAATCCTCAATTCTTTCTCTGTAAATCCCAATAGATAGATTGAGCGTTTTAACCAGATGACTAAGGAAATTAAATCTCTTGAGCTTTGGTTCAAGCAGGTCAAGATGAATATCGTCTCTTATAATCTTTATTGGGACTCCCGGAAACCCAGCTCCGCTTCCAATATCAAGAACTCGTGCTTCATCAGGAATAAATTTAATTGGTTCCAAAGAATCAAGGAAATGACGCTTTATTAGTCGCTGTTCATCGCGGGAAGAGACAAGATTCATTTTCTTGTTCCACTCCAGAAGTTCCCTTTGATAAACTATGAACTTTTCTATCATTGAGTCCGATAGCTCAATCCCAAGTTTTTTTGTTCCCTTTCTTAATTCTCTCTTCATCAAAAGGATTTTGTTAAACAGATTCTCATACTATATCCTGTATCCTGCATTCTATATCCTGTATCCAATCTTATAGATCCTTGCTCTTTGAATTTATAGAAGTGGGCAGAGACATAAGCATCTATCATTGTGATTCCCCACACAAGAGCATCCCACCACAAGAAACTATATCGCTGATTAGAATACCAGTCATAGTACCACTCACTCCCTGCTTTTTTTGCTTCCTCTGCTTTCAAATGGAAATAAATAGTTCCTCCGCCAAAGTATGCCTGGGCAGCCCCAAAAACCACTCCCTTGATGTAATTCCTTGTATAAAACTGCCCTCCTCCGGGAAGAGTGGATAAAAGGAGTGCAACTGTTGGACTCTTTTTGGGATAACTTGGTTTCGTGGAGTCAGGACTTGAATCAACCGGAGTTGTCAATAAAAGAAAGATTAAAAGTTTCATTTCCTCAACCACAGAGTCTACAGAGAAATCCTTTGATATTTAAGTTTTCTCTGTGTTCTCTGTAATCTCTGTGCCCTCTGTGGTTTATTTTCATATTTTTGCACTCTGGATTTTAGACTTAAACTCCTGAACTCGCTCTAATAAATTCGGATGATTAAATACATCAGATGCTACACATACTCCATCTGCTCCGGCAGATAAGACATCCGGGACTCGCTCAAGGGTAATACCCCCAATTCCAAGAACAGGAATATTGACAGCTTTTTTAATATCAGCAATAAGTGAGAGTGGAACAAGTGGCTTGGATTTCGTGGTTGACGGAAATAAGCATCCAGTTCCAAGATATGTAGCTCCTTCTTTAATCGCCTCTATTGCCTGTTGGACTCCGGATACAGAATAGCCAATTATTCGGTCAGGGTAAATCTTTCTTGCATAATTTAATGAAATATCCTCATTGCCAAGATGCACACCATCTGCTTCTACGGCAATAGCAATGTCTATCCTGTCATTCACAATAAATAGAACATTAAATTCATTAGTTATTTCTCTTGTGATAAGTGCATCTTCCAAAAACTTTTTTGTTTTCTTAGTCTTTTCTCTAAGCTGAATTACTGTAGCTCCTCCTTTGCAAATATTAGTTACAATAGCTGACAGCGAATTGTTAATATATCCTTCATCAAGTATGATATAAAGACTTAAATCAAGCATTTTAATAAATTGGAAACTAATAGAAACTTATGGAAATTAGTAGAAACTTGTGGGAACAACGAATTTCTATGAATCTCCATAAATTTCCACAAATTTCTATTTAGATGTTTCTGTGTCATTCTGTGGCTTTAGATATTAGTTGAGTTATTGTTTTCTCAAGCTCATAAACATTGAACCTAATTTCTTTGACTTTTGGAGGGAGTTCCTTACTAAACAATTTGCTGAATTCTTCAAGGACTCTACATCCTTCCTGAGAGCGAGATAAGTTTCTTTGCACGGTTTCACGGAAATTACGATAGGAACTGTCATCAAAATCTTTATATTTCCCCAAGTCTTTTTTTGTATCTCTAAATTTAATAAGTTCCTGATTTTTGAAAAGGGCTGCTAATTTATGTCGCTGTGCTTTTATTTCTTTAGTAAGTTTTTCATTGCGAAGCACGAATCTCGCAACTTCTTCAACGACCCGAAGCCCTTCTCTTACTCTATTTAGATTTGCATCAATAATCTGCGCAACTTCCTCTTTCATAATCTTAGCCACAGAAACTCACAGAAAACCAAGCAAAGATATAAGAAAATAGAAATTAGGAAAGCAAGAAATTTGTCCATTCGGTGTTACAATTTCCATTTTCTTATTTTCTCAATTTCTTTCAGTTATTAGTGAGACTTCGTGTCTTTGTGGTTAATCTTTATCTGTGTCATTCTGTGACTTTATACTATAAAACCGAAGAATGTCAACAGGAAAACTTGAGAGGGAATAAAATAAACCACAGACCCGTCCCGACACGGAACTGGTCGTGAGGGCACAGAGTTGCCTTCGGCTACTTCGTATCACAGAAGAAAAGAGATATAATAAAAAGAAGTCAGTGAAAAAATAATTTGACTTTTTAGGGTTATCCAATAAAAATAGTACTGTATATGGAAGATTCTACCAACATATCTCTCAAATTAAAACAATTACAGGAGTTTGCAAAAAAGCTCAACAAATCGCTTTCTAAAAAAAGAAACAACCGAGATAGAATAAAATATTTGGAGAAGCTTAACGAAAAAACTCCAAGAAGATTTAACAAAGCATATATTCTCGAAAGATTGGGAGCATTTTATTTGCTTGAAGAATCTTCAGAGAAGAAAGGAATTAACTGTTTAGAAAAATCTTACAAACTTTATACGAAATTTTATAAGGAATTTTGCAGGAAATATCCCTATAATCGACCTTCTTTTCCATTACCACAAGATACATTAGCATATAGGCTTCTAAATCTGGTTAAGGACTTCATCCCTTTTCTGAAAAAGAAACCTCACTGGAATTACTTAAGAGGAGAAAATAGAAAGTTTCTGTTTTCAGTGTTGGGACAGATTTACAATGATTCATTGATACGTATTTTAGACACAGGACGACATAACTGGTCAAACTTCGAAAAAATAGTGAGAAATCGTAAGATTCGTGGTTTCGTTATAGAAAATTACGGAGCTTGTTATGAATTATTTTTAAATCTTTCAACTGAACAATCAATTTTTAACGCTAATGATAAATATCCTCTCGCCAGAGCTATAATAGTTATGTACGGTTCAGCTTTAGAAGGCATTTTATTTGACCATCTTAAAAAACGTTCTAGGTATCTTAATGACAAACAGCCCATCGAAGAATGGACGTTAGGAAAAATGATTAATAAGTGCTTTGAAAGAAAATTCATTAATCCACAATCTAAATTAGCTGTTCTCTGTATTTTAATCCTATTTTTTAGAAACTATATCCATCCAGCTAAAGAAATTCAAAGAAAGGAATATTTTATTGATATAAACCTTGCTAACATCGTTAGAATAGCGTTTGATTCTGCACTAATAGAAATGATTAACTTAAAAGACATAAAAAACAACAAAAAGAATTTACCACAAAAGAAAGTGTGAAGATTTCTGTTTTTGTGTATTTAAGAGCGAGAAGGAACAGTTAGTAAAGAAGTTCATAGTAATAAAATAAGTATCCTCTAATTTAGCCACAGTTAGCACAAGATAAAATAAACCACAGAGGACACGGAGTTCACAAAGATATAGGAAAAAGGGAGAAGCTGGAGAAAAGGAGAAGAAAAAATATCTGAATTTCTCCTCTTCCTGTCCACAGGATTCTGCGAACTTTCTACATTTTCCCTTTAATAATTTGTTTTCTGTGTTAATCGTGTGTAATCTTGTGGTTCTGGTTAAAGTGATTCGGCAAGAAGTTCGGAGATTGATTTTACCTGGAGTGAAAGGTTTAGGACTTTAGCAGAGTCCTCAAACATTTGTAGGCAGTAAGGGCAGGCAATAGCAAGAATGTATTCGTGAATCGTCAATTGGTCAGGGGAGTCTTGTGCCTTGTGCCCTGTGCCTTGTGCCTTGAGGACATCAAAAGCTTGCTGGATGCGGACATTGGCGATTCGTTCTTGCATATCCCATCCTATAAAAACCCCTCCCCCACCTCCGCCACAGCATATACTATACTGGTGTGAGAAGTTTGGTATCTCAAGAAGCTCTAAGTCGGGAATTGACTTGAGAACTTCTCTCGGTTCTTCATAAATTTCGTTCTGGCGACCAAGGTTACAGGGGTCGTGATATACAACCCGTGCGTTAAGAGGTTTCTTGGGAATAATTTTCTTGTTCTTGATGAGTTCTGCGAAAAGCTGGGTCTCGTGGATTACCTCAAATTCTGCACCAAGCTCCGGATACTCGTGTTTAAAAGTGCTATAACAATGGGGCGATGTAGTTATGACTTTTTTCACACCTGCATCTTTGAATGTCTTGATATTAGTAGAAGCAAGTTCCTGAAAGACCTTTTCGGCACCGATTTTCCTAACAGATTCACCACAACATACTTCCAATTCTCCAAGTATTCCAAATGATATTCCTGCTTTCAAAAGGACTTTTGCTGTAGCTCGTGCTATTTCTTGTGCTCGTGAGTCATAAGCCGGTATACAGCAAGGGAAATATAGAAACTCCATATCTGAAGTGAATTTTGGGACATTTAACTCTTTTGCCCAATCAGCTCTTTTCTCTCTTGCTTCTCCTAAAGGATTTCCAGTGTTATGGAGTCTTGAGACAGTTCCTTTTAACTCTTCAGGATAGGAACCATAATCTACAAGTATTCTGCGGATAGCACGGAAAATGGCAGGCAAATTTACTCCGTGAGGGCACTCTTTCAAGCAACCTTCGCAGGCACAGCATCTAAATACTTCCTCTACTTCTTTAGCAAGTTCCTTTTTGTCTTCACTTGATGCGACTATTCCAAGTTTTACTTCTTGTGGAATGCGATATGTAGGAAATGAGATAGAAGAAACCCGAGACCAAGGACAGACACTCATACATTTCCCACATTGGTAACATTTATAGGTATCTTCTGCACCTAACTCAATAATAGCATCCTTAATTTCTGGAATTAAAGTAATTTTCGTAGCCATTATACAAAATCAAATACTAAACCACAGAGCCCACCGAGAACAGAAAGAGTACACAGAGATTTTTTATTCTTCTTTTTACCTCTGTGCTCTCTGTGGTTAAAAATCTTTTCCTTAACATCAGTTTGATTTCATCTCTGCTATTTTGTTCTTAAGTATTGGCACAACTTTAAAAAGGTCGTCTGCAATACCATAGTCTGCTTCATTAAAAATAGGAGCATTTGGGTCTTTATTTATGGCGAAGATAGTGTCTGCACCTTTCATACCAGTGATGTGTTGAAATTGTCCAGATATTCCGATAGCAATATAAAGTTTGGGCTTTATGGTTTTCCCTGAACTCCCAACCTGTCGGTCTTTAGGAAGCCATCCAGCATCTACGATTGGTCTTGAGCAAGCAAGAACTCCACCAAGAGAGTCAGCAAGTTCCTCAATGAGACGAAGGTTCTCACGTTCTTTTATACCTCTACCAACGCCAATAACTATATCTGCTTTAGTAATATCTACTTCACCGATTGCGGCTTCAAGATATTCAACAAACTTTCTGTAATCTGGTTCCTGGGCAAGAGGAGAAGTGAAAGATACCACATCGGCATTCAAGTTAGCTGGTTCTTGTGGAAAAGCCGCTTGCCTTATTGTCAAGATATATGAAGAAGCATTTTGCATTTTGCATTCTGCATTTAGTTTGCCTCCATACATCTGGCGAGTTGCTATTAGATTATCATTTTCCATATCAATTTCTACACAGTCAGTAGTAAATGGAGTCCCAAGTTCTTGAGCAAGTGCGGGAGCAAGGTCCATCCCTGATGCAGTATGTCCAATTAGTGTTAGCCAAGGGGATTCCTTTTTCAGTATATCCGAGAGCACGAGTTGATAGGACTCGGCATTAAAGTCCTTTAAGACCTCATGGTCAACACTAAGAATATGATGAGCACAAGGTTTAAGTTTTTCAGCAAATTGGGCGGTATTGTTGCCCAGTAATAAAGCAGTAAGCTCTCCTTCTAATTTACTTGCAAGGTCTCTCCCTTTTGTAAGAAGCTCATAAGTAACATCTCTAATTTCACCTTTTCTATGTTCAACAAGAGCAAATATCTTTTTCATTGCTTCCTCCTATCTTTTTAAGTCAATATTAACCACAGAGAACATAGAGATTTTCTCTTAGTGGTTATTACCTTATCAAATATATCTTTTTAGTTGCTATATAATTACCTGCTTCTAATTTATAGAAATATATACCACTCGCCACTTTCTTGCCATACTTATTTTTCCCATTCCACCTTACGGTATGATAACCCTTTTCTGCAGTCCCAGAATAAATCGTTTTAACCAGTCTGCCTGATATGTCATAGAGTCCCAGTCTGATGTCTGCCCTCTCTGGTAATCCATATTTAATCATAGCGTTTCCAAAAGATGGATTTGGAAAAACTCTTAACTCTAAACTCTTCACTTTTAACTCTTCACTCTCCTCCACACTTGCACCCTCACATTTATGACGCTTGTAATATATCTCCTGATTACCATCCCGCTCATCTGTCCAGGCTACAGAAACATCATAACCATAAGAACAATCCCAACAGGCTACAGAAACATGATTAGCCAAAACGGCAGCATTAGTTAACCTCTCATCTGCTCCCCAAGTCGCACCATTATCAACTGACCGCTTGTAATATATTTTCCCATTGCCATCACGTGTATCTATCCAAACTATATGAACTATTGAATCACGAACTGCTACTGAAGGATACTGTGAGTAATTATTGTTATTAGTTAGTCTCTCATCTATCTCCCAAGTCGCACCATTATCAACTGACCGATTGTAATATATCTCATAGTTGCCATTACGCCAATCATACCAAACTACATGAACTATTGAATCACGAACTGCTACCGAAGGATACTGCGAGTACTCATTGTTATTAGTCAGCTTCTCCTCTATTCCCCAAGTCGCACCATTATCAACTGACCGCTTGTAATATATCTCCTTGTTGCCATCCCGCTCATCATACCAAACTACATGGACTATTGAATCGCAAACTGCTACCGAAGGAAACGTTGAGGGAGCAGGGTCATTAGTTAGTCTCTCCTCTATTCCCCAATTCGCACCATTATCAACTGACCGCTTGTAATATATCTCATAGTTGTCATCCCGCGTATCTATCCAAACTATATGGACTATTGAATCACAAACTGCTACTGAAGGATGTTCTGAGTAAGCAGGGTCATTAGTTAGTCTCTCCTCTATTCCCCAAGTCGCACCATCATCAACTGACCGCTTGTAATATATCTCCCCTTTGCCATCACGTGTATCTATCCAAACTATATGAACTATTGAATCACAAACTGCTACCGAAGGATAAAAAGACTTTCCTGTAGTTAGCTGTTTATCCGGCTCAAAGATACTCCCAGAATTGATAGACTTTATGTAATAAAGCTTGCCTGGATTAGCACCACCACGAATCACTCTGTGTCCCCATACAATATGCACCATAGTATCTCGCACAGCTATTGTCCAGGCATTGTTGCAGCTACCATAGTCGTGACAGTTTGAATAAAAAGTTAATCTTTTGTCTGCTTCCCACTGTCCATACAAATCCACAGGTTGCAGACTCGTTTTGAGATTCTGTGAACTGCAAGCTGCCAACACCATTAAAAATCCCCATTTCTTCGTCTTACACATCCTTTTTCACAAAAATACAGCCACTCTCAAGAAAGTCAAGAAAGGGCTCATCCAATTCATTTTTTCAGGCAGTTAATGTGCATTATGTAATAGTTTGAAAACAGGCAATCCTGTTACCGGTGAACCAAACCCTCGTAGTATGGCAGCTTTCTTCATACCTAAGAATCCCCAGGTTACAAGCAAAAGACATATAACAAACCACATCATTGCTCTTTTTATTCCCGGTATACCCAGATGTCCATTTTTGCTCAATTTCCATAAAATGCCAATGGTTCCAACAGTAAATGCCAAAAGAACTGTATATGAAAGACAATATAAAGAAAGTACACCCAAATAATTGCTATCAAAAGTAAGTATATGTTCTCCTCTGCCGTAGATATTTGTAAGTATGGAGAGAAGCAGTTCTCTTCCAAAGAACAAAAATAGTCCACTACCCACTAAGAATACTAACAATAGCAGAGCAGCATTTTTGACCTGTTTATAAGTCCGTCGAGTTACCCATAAAGCTATTTTATGAAACACCCCATTATTTTTGGTGAGACCTGTCAAGAAAATTGCCAAAATTAATATCCCGGAAATTGTAAGTGGTGCTAAAAATCGTGTGTGCCTGAGAACTCTCCAGGAAATATCTGCTACAACATTAAATTCTAAAAACAAGTAAAGTGAAAGAAACCAGGTTATGCAGAAACTTATGTTTTTCGTCCCATTCTTTTTAATAAATACTGCAGATATAAAATAGTAAATAATATAAGCAAACAC
>JAUWHX010000088.1 GCA_030605695.1 bacterium
TAGTAACAATCATTTTCGCATTGATTAGTTTGAAGGATTTTGAAAAGCCGCATAGAATTTCCACGCTCTCCCATTGCCTGATAGATAAATGAGAATCTTTGGGTCTGTTTATGGGTCTGAAGGAGTTGAGGGTATCCGCAAGCATCGTATTTTGCGAGTCCGCCAAGTAATTTAAGTTTCTCTTGAGTTCTCATCTCTTGATTGCTTTTAAAGAATCCTCAAACACTCCAAGTGCGAAGTCAACTTCCTCTTTATTTACAGTAAGAGGGGACATAAATCTTATAACAGATGTGCCACACCCCAGAATAAGGAGCCCTCGGAGACAACACTCGTGAATAATTTTATCTCTTAGTTCTGGGTCAGGCTCTTTTGTGTCTCTATCTTTCACAATCTCACAGGCAAGCATAAGTCCCTTACCACGCACATCTCCAATAAATGTATATTCGGTTGAGAGTTTTCGAAGTTCCTGTAGGAAGTAATCTCCCATATTATTTGCATTCTCAATTAGTTCAGTTTCAAGTAACTTTATAGTAGTCAATGCCGCTTCACAAGAGATAGGATTTCCGCCAAAAGTTGATGCATGTGCACCCTGGGGCCAATTCATTATATTTCTGTGTGCTACCGTTGCTCCGATTGGCATACCTGATGCAATTCCTTTAGCCACACAAATAATATCTGGAATAATTCCCCAATGCTCAATAGCAAACATCTTGCCAGTCCTACCCATTCCTGCTTGAACTTCATCATCCACAAAGAGGATTCCATATTTATCAAGTAATTTTTTGAGTTCTTGGAAAAAGTCTGGAGGCGGGATTATATATCCGCCTTCTCCCTGAATTGGCTCAGCAAAAAGGGCAGCAACATCATTTGGGGGAGCTATTGTTTTAAACACAACTTCCTCAAGATATTTCACACAATCAAAATCAGGGTTTCTGTAAGTATCTGGAAAAGGAATGTGTATTACTCCCGGCAAAAGTGGACCGAACCTTTCTCTTTGGACTTCTTTTGAGGCAGTAAGAGACATAGCTCCATAGGTTCTGCCGTGAAATGCTCCATAAAATGCAAGTATTAGCTGACGTTTGGTAGCCCATCTTGCAAGTTTAATTGCGGCTTCAACGGACTCGGCGCCAGAATTGCAAAAGAATACACGCTTATTAGAATCTCCTGGAGTTATTTCTACTAATTTTTTGGCAAGCCGAACCAACGATGGATACCTGAAATCAGAGTTTGACATATGGATAAGTAATTCGGATTGCTCCTGGATAGTTCTTACTATTTCAGGGTGGCAATGACCTGTATTGCACACAGAGATGCCAGTTGAGAAATCAAGGAACTTGTTGCCATCCACATCCCATACCCAGGAGCCCTTTCCATATTCAATTGCTGTGGGATGGGGTCTTCCATAAGACGAGCTCACAAATTTCTCGTCTTCTTCTATAATTTCCTTTGCTTTAGGTCCTGGGAGATTTAATTTTTCCATCTCTTACCTTCTAATATATTCCTGAAAATCAGCTTGTCAAATAAAAGTTATTACTGTATCACCAGATTTGTAATGTTTTCCTATGTTTATTGGCTCGTGCTTTGAATGTTCTATGATTAACACAGCGTTCTTCTCGATTGAGATATGCAAAAGCTTCTCAACCCATCCCTTATTATAAGGTGGGTCTGCGAATATTATAGTCCTATGGTCTGATAGCCCAATAGTCTCCAAGAATTTAATAGCATCTTTGAGAATTATCTTTGCTCTATCTGTATAATCCGATGAGCGAATATTCTCCTTGAGTATTTCTCTCACTTTTTTTGAGTGTTCAACAAAGACTGCTTCTTTTGCTCCTCTTGAGAGAGCTTCTATTCCCACTGCTCCACTGCCAGCAAATAAGTCAAGAAACTTCGTTCCCTGCACTTCCTCACCCAGCACATCAAAAACCATAGCTCTTACTTTATCTTGAGTTGGACGAATCCCTCGTGGAAGAACTATCCTCCTCCCTTTAGCTTCTCCACCTATAATTCTCATTACTATGCGAAATATTAACCACAGAGGACACAGAAATCGGGTAGATGAGAGCCTCTGCTCTCATCAAAGTTGAAGCAGAGGCTTCAACCTACCCTCTATTCCGTTCATTCCTCTGGATAATTCGTTCATCCATCTGTCTAAATCCTTCATTCCTCTTTGTGGGAAAGGTTTCCAAACCTTGAGAATCGAGACCAGAGGTCTCTCCCACACTAACGAATTATTGTCAGCTTCTTCGTTGCTTTAAAATCCCTTGCTTCCATTTTCACAAAGTAAATGCCGTTAGTAAGTTCCTCAAGACGGACCTCAATCTTGTTTCCTGGGATAACCTCGTTATTCAAAAGACGTTTTACCAACCTGCCTGAGAGGTCATAAATCTTTAAACTGACTCTTTCTCCTTCACTAACCCCTGACCACTGAACCCTAACCATTGTAGTAAATGGATTCGGATATATCTGTAATCTGTAATCTCTAATCTCTAATCTCTCATTTCTTTCTTCCACTCCTGCACACGAATACTTAATAGTCGCATAGTCAGTCTTAGTGCCTAGTCCCCTACTATATCCTGCCACATAGACATATTCTCCATCAACTGCAATTGCATATGCCCTATCCTCGTCATTGCCCGGTCCATTATATCTTCTTACCCACAGTGAGTCGCCCGAAGAATTATACTTTACCGTCGCATAGTCCTTCCAATAGCCTGAACCCCTGCTATGTCCTGTCACATAAATATTACCATTTCCATCCACTGCAATTGCATACGCCACACCACCGCTATTGCTTGGCCCATTATATCTTCTGACCCACTGCTCTACACCGACTGTATTATACTTCACTGTTGCATAACCATAATTAGCATCTGAGTCGTAACTATATCCTGTCACATAGACATTACCAAAACCATCAATTGCAATTGCAGATGCTTCATCATCCTTATTGCCTGGCCCGTTATATCGTGCTACCCACTCCTCTACACCTGAAGAATTATATTTCACTGTCACATAGTCATCATCAGTACCCAATCCCTCACTATATCCTGTGATATAGACATTGCCACTTTTGTCAACTGATATTGCATTTGCAAAATCATCCCAATTTCCTGTTCCATTATATCGTGCTACCCACTGCTCTACACCAGCTGTATTATACTTTACTGTCACATAGTCATTATAAGTGCCCGGGCCATCACTCTTTCCTGTAACATAGACATTTCCGTGCCTATCAACTGCAATTGCATGTGCCTCACCAATGCTCTCGCCCGGTCCAACATATCTTCTTACCCAAACTGTATCACCAGAAGAATTATACTTTATTGTCGCATAGGCAGACATAAATGAAGCACCATCACTCTCTCCTGTTACATAGACATTACCAGAATCATCAACTGCAATTGCATACGCCTTATCCCACCAATTGCCCGGTCCATTATATCTTGCTTCCCACTGCTCTATACCAGAAGAATTATACTTAATTGTTGCATAATCATACTCAGTGCCTGAACCCTTACTCCATCCTGTGACATAGACATTACCAGAATCATCAACTGCAATCGCAGATGCCTCGTCATTGAGACTGTCTGGTCCATTATATCTTCTAACCCAGACTGTATCTCCTGAAGAATTATACTTGATTGTTGCATAGTCATTAGAAGTACCTGAACCATAACTCTCTCCTGTCACATAGACATTACCAGAATCATCAACTGCAATTGCATATGCCTTATCATAGCTATTGGCTGGACCGTTATATCTTGCGACCCATAGTTGAGCAAAGCAGATTATTGGTAAAATTACAAATCCTACCAATAATCCCAATATAAGCTTTTTCATTTTTCCCTCTTGATTAGACACGATAAATCCTGCTCCTACAAAAAATTTACTGTGTAAAAGTGGTTTTGTCAAGAGAATTTGTCCAACACTGAACAGCACATGAATCCTCTATTAGATTTTCTTTATGAGGGAAATGATGAGGGTTAAGAGCCCTAATCCGCCAATGAACCCTATGATAAAACTGACTGGTAAAAAGAGGAGAAAAAGAGAATAAGTATGTATGTATCCTATAAATAGGAACCGATAACCGCAATAGAGAATTCCCATAACTATCGCACTCAAGATAAAGTTCTCAAAGAAAGCCCTGAAGCTAAATTTAATTTTGAGTCTCCAGTATGAGACCCCAAAAGACTTAAGCATTGAAGTTTCATTTTTCAAAACAAGCGATTTCTGATTTAAAGTCGTGATTATACTAAATAAAATCAGGAAAAACAACAATCCACTCATCCCTGCGGAAATCCAGGCAAAATATATACTGATAGTGTGGATATTTTGAATATACTCCTTCCCATAAACGAGTTTCTTGACCCCAGGAAGTGCCTCAAGCGAATTTGCAAGAGAGCTTAAGTATTCTGGATTTTTGTATTTAGGATTCAAGACTATCCTGAAAGAAGCAGGGAGTGGATTCTTATCTGGCATGAAAGGAGCTTCAAACTCCTTTTCAAACTCGCGCAATGCATAGTCCTTGCTTATGAATATGAGTGTATCAACTCCTTCTTCTTCCATAATCTCTTTTCTTAAGGAATCAGGGTTTGCATCTGTGGTCAGGAATGCTCTAACCTCCATACTTTCCTTAAGATGTGCAAGGAACTTAAATCCGTTGAAACTTAGAAGGAGAAAGATTCCGGTTATGAGGAAAAGAAAGAAGTTTAAGATTCTGCTCATCTCTAATACATATCCTAACTTTTGTCCTAATGCAAGTGAAAAATTTATATTTTTCGCCCTTCACAAAGATAAAATTAACATAGGGTTATTTTTTCTTGACAAAGATAGAAGCATAAAATATGCTAATCATAATAGGTATGTGCAGAGATAAAAGGACAGAAGGTAAAATGTGGAAATCAAATTTCTTGAGTTTCCGTAGAGCAGTGAATGTTATTTGTTTTATGTTAGTTTGTGCAATAGCTTATGGGGATTGGTGGGAAGATTTTAGCAAGAGTAAGGAGAGTGGAGTTGGATTTGCCTGGCTTAAATTGAATCCCGGAGCAAGAGGAATAGCACTTGGAGATGCATATTTGAGTGTAGCAGATGGACCTGAGGCAATTTCTTGGAATCCAGCAGGAATTGGGAAAGGAAATGGATGGAAAGCGAATTTTACACATTGGCAACACTTTAAGGGAATTCGGTATGAGTTCTTAGGGCTTTCTACTGAAAGAGGTTGCAATGCTTATGGAATTGGGCTTTCTGGAATCTTTACGGGAGAAATTGAACATCGCAATGAGAGACAGGAACTTAAAGGAGAGTATAATGCTTATGATTTTCTTGGGAGTCTCAGTTATACGAGGAGATTGGACAAAGGACTTTATTTCGGGGGAACAATAAAATGGATACACGAACGGATATATATTTATGAACTTTCAAACTGGAGTTTAGATTTCGGGGTTATTTATAATGTATATCCTAACTTGTGGATTGGTGGAACTCTTGCTAATTTAGGGTATTCCTCTGCATTTGAAAATGAGAAGATAAAATTGCCACGATGTTGGAAAATTGGAGCAAGTTATGAAAAAGGGAAAGGACTGGTTTCTCTTGATATAAATAAATATATAGATGCAGTATTAGAGGCAGGAATCGGAGTCGAGTATAGAATTAATCCGATTTTTTGTGTAAGAAGTGGGTATAGAGCAGAAGCTACTGGAAGTTACTCTCTTTCTTGTGGGTTTGGAGTTAAGTTAAAAGGACTTGAATTTGATTATGCTTTTAAACCATACTCACTTGAACTTGGAAGTGCGCATATTTTGACATTAACAAGATAGAAATTTATGGAAATACAAATTATTTCTACTTAATTTCTACGAATCTCTACTTATTTTTTTCTCATTATTTGAACTTTTAAGATGAGTCCTATATGGCTTGAATTTGAGCGACCCATTATTGAGCTTGAACGCAGAATTGAGGAACTCCGTATAATTGAAGGAGAAGGAAATGAACAAGCCAAAGAAGAACTCAAAGAATTGGAGACAAAGCTCACAAAATTAAAGGAAGAAACATATTTAAATCTTACTTCTTGGCAAAGAGTTCAGCTTGCCCGACACCCTGATAGACCTCATACATCGGATTACATAAAGTTGATTTTCTCTGATTTTTTTGAATTACATGGTGATAGATGTTTCAGAGATGACCCGGCAATAATAACAGGGATAGGAAAAATCAATGGAAAGTCGGTTGTTTTAATAGGCAATGAGAAAGGAAGGAGAACGCGGGAAAGGATTTACCGAAATTTCGGGATGGCACATCCTGAGGGATACCGCAAAGCTTTACGAATAATGAGGTTTGGTGAAAAATTTGGAAAGCCAATAATAATTTTCATTGACACAGCAGCAGCATATCCTGGTGTAGGAGCAGAGGAACGTGGACAGGCACAAGCTATTGCACAAAATATAAAAGCTATGAGTACCTTAAAAGTCCCAATACTTGTGATGATAACCGGTGAGGGAGGGTCAGGAGGAGCAATTGGAATTGGAGTCGGAGATATCATTCTAATACAAGAATACGCATTTTATTCTGTGATTCCTCCCGAAGCTTGTGCATCTATTCTATGGAGAGATGTAAATCGTGCTCCTGAGGCCGCCGAGTCTTTGAAACTAACTCCAAAAAACCTTTTGAAATTCAAAGTGATTGACGAAATTATTAAAGAGCCGAATGGAGGAGCACATCGTGACCATCAGAAAGCAGCAAGTATCTTAAAAGAGGCAATTTTGAAACATCTTAATCATCTTTCAAGTATTTCCCCCAATGTTCTTGTGGAAAAGAGAATAGAGAAATTTGCGAGTATAGGAGTATATAAATAACTAATAACTTAATATATTGTTTTCTCCACTATCCAAGGCATTGCAAATACTAATCCCACTCCAATCCTAATTTCTTGAATATTTTCTTCTTCCAAACCTTCTGGCACAATTGTAGGAATTACCGTTCCTTCAGAAGGCCTACGGGTAAGGTAAAAATAAGTCAGTGAAATATCCAGAGCAAAACGGGCTCTAAGTTGCCAAAGCAAACCTGCTCTACCTGTTCCCCAAAATCCTGTGGATTCCATAATATCATTTTCTCCACCTATATTCCATTTCTCTGTAACTAAAGATGCTCCCGCAGAAAGTGAGAAGTAGGGATAGGCCGGTAGCTTTCCACAAAATAAACCAAGTGAAATACCACCTGGAGTAAGCATTTGAGTCTGTATGGAGTCTGAAGCATGAGTTCCCATTAAATTATAGATTCCAGCATAATATCCAAGATATAGCCCTTTTGGGTGAAGAAATGCTTGAAGCTTTCTTGCAAATTCAAGATGCCCATGTGTTGCTTTAGAATACCTATATTTATCAGGAGCTCCGAATCGCAATAATGTGAAGTCTATTTTCGCATATCCACCAGGAGCATTCTCGTATGCAAATCCCGGCATAACTTCACTCCAGTAAGTTTCGCTTCTCAAAAGATGGTAATTACCTCCCATTCTCCATACTATGGGTTTATCTTTTGGTCCCCCCAAAAGATGAGTTACTTCTCCTGAGGTGAATACCATAAATAACACAAGTAATAAACTACCCATTATACCTCCTTTCCACAGAGTTCTGTGAAACCTTAATTTTACTTCTTAATTCAGGTAATAGTTGTTCGCTTTGACAAACCATCAACTCTATTCTTGCCTATATCGTTCCTACAACCTAATTTGAACAGCTTAATAATACCACATTACCGCAAAGTCAAGAAGTTGGTTCCCAAATATAAGCCCAGAGATAGAACTCTTAGATGTAAATGCATCCCTTACATACTCATCTGTGTACATCCACCAGCAAGATAGCATACCTACACTTATTGCAAAGTGCTCGGAGACGAAATGTTCAAGCCCATATCCAACAAGTGCTCCGTAGCCCCTCATCTCTCCCGACCGGTTATACCCATTTGAGGAGTATGATCTATTCCCGGTTGCCAATAGTCCTCCTATGCGTATGTACACATTACCTTTGGCATTTGCTCGCACGGAGAAGTTCCCTAATCCACCTACCAGTAGCAATGAATATTTATCTTCACTGGAGTGAGTAGAACTTGTGTCACCAGATGTATATTCGTTGTGCCATCGGTAATATCCTAAAACTGGTTCTGCAGAAAACTTGGATGTAAATCCATAGCGAGTAGTAGCAAGAGCAATAAAAGGAACACCCCACCATCTTGCTCCCATTCCCAGCTTTCCTTTTAAGTCCACTGCATATGAAAAGTCAGCTAAAACTATTGCTAATATTACTACACCCCATTTAGTCATAGATAATTTCAATTTTGCTTTTTTCTTCATATTTTTTTACCTCTTTTCCACAGAGTTCTGCGAAACCTTAATCTTACTTCTTAATTCAGGTAATAGTTGATATAAATAGCGTCCTGGACAAAGAGTATCTGACTCTGAGTAATCTCGGTGTCCCAGAACTTGCAATTTCCCAAACCTTTTATAAAGAGAAGAAGTAAGTTTTTCCAATGCCTCAAGTTGTGAAGGAAGCGGTTGTTCTTCTTCAAAGTTTCCACAAACACATATTCCGATGGATTCTATGTTGTCTCTTTTCACATGAGCTCCTGTTTCTTCAACCGACCTTCCTTGCAAGATTTCCCCTTTGCTATCAATTATAAAATGGTAACCAACATCCTCAAATCCACGAGCAAGATGTAATTTTCTTATCTCTGAAAGTGATTTGTCTCTTGGTAATGCAGAATGATGCACATAAATTTTTGAGATTTTCCGCATCACTCATCTTGAGACTCATCAATTGGAGCTTTCTCTATAGGAGTTTTTTCTAAATGAATTTCTTCTTTGGGTTCTGGCTTCTCTTCAGAAGCAGAAGGAAACAAATAAGTGAGTGAAATCCGATTCACTATACCGAAATCTACCTTTGGAGTTAATGCATAATCTAATGAAAGTTTATTGGTTTTAAACCCACACCCGAAAGAGAGTCCGGCAAATACATCAAGGTCTTTACCGACTTCTAATTCTTTTCCCCAAGAGTAACGACCTCCTCTTATAGTGAACATCTCGGACGGCATCCATTCTACACCGAAAATAAAATCTCTTTCCGGAAGATTTATTTCTGCTGAAACCTGCACAAATTTATTAAACATAGAATAACTTGCCCCCAATCTTGCAAAAGTTGTTATGTATTCTTTTGTCATATTAAATTTCGCAATTTGCCTTCCATAGTTTTGGAGCGTTCCACCAATTACAAGCCCCTTCAATTGTTCTGGATAAAATAAATACCCAAAGCTTCCTGCAACAGCTATACTTGTATATTCTTCTATTGTCTCGCATATAATTTCAGCACTCGCTCCTACGAGAGAGCTACCAAAAGAGCTGCTAAAATCTCTTGCATATCCTAAAATAGGCATAAGACTCTGAGGCGAGAAAGTTCCTAAATCTCCTCCACTCGCATTCATTCCCGGGATTTTTCCGTAATTCAAATAACTTATTCCTACTCCAAAAGTCCCCTCCATTGCTGGCAAAACATAGACTCCGCATCCTCCTTGAATTCCAGCTATATAATCGGTATATGTACACCCAAGCTTTGGTATTTCTGTTTTAAGTCCCGCAGGATTTGAGAAAAGAGCAAATGGGTCTCCAATCATTCCCATACTACATTCACCAATCCCGGCATGTTTTGCACCATTTGGTAAGTTCAAGAAATCAAAAGCATTTGTCCCTACACTTCCAAATACCGATGAAGAGGTGAAGATTACTAAATTACACAAACATACAAGTTTTAAGATAAAACTTCTCATTTTTCCTCCTTTAAGTCTAATCTCTATAACTGTTTGCTACTGATGTTATAACTTTTTTGCGGGATACCACGATATGAATTTTATAGAATAAACTATGGATGTCAACTTTTTTTTGTAAAGCTTAACCGATTTTTGTGTTTTGTCCGTATTGAACTATTGTCTTGACTTCTTGGTAGAACTTATCTAATATAGTCTAAATGTTTGTAGATGTTGCATTAGAAATTGGAACTTTTGTATATGAAATAAAAAAGGTAAAGAATAAATTCCCAGACTATAAGGAAAAAACGGTAATTGGAGCACTTGTCAAGGTGCCACTTCAAAACAGGGAAGCCAGTGGCTGGATTGTAGGGACAAAAACCAAAAGTCAAATATCAAAAATCAAATATATAAAAGAGATAACTCAATTCTCTTATCCTGAGCCTCTTATTTCTGATAAACTCATAGAACTTGGCAAATGGATGTCCTCTTATTATCAGTCATCATTAGGTATGGTTCTTAACCTTATGGTGCCGGGGATTGGGAAGACAAGCACACAAGTGCACAAAGCTATCAAATCATCGGACAAAAGAGGGCTTCCTTCTGTAATTAGCAATGCACTCAAGAAAAATGAGTTTAAAAGTATCTTGCTTTATGGGCTTACGAGAAAGCATATTTATCTTCACGCAATAGAAGAAACTCTAAAACAAGGAAAAAGCAGTATATTGCTTGTTCCTGAGATTGAATTGACTGCTCCTGTCTTTTCCTTTCTACAAAAGAAATTTGGAGACCGGATTGCTTTACTTCATTCAAAATTAAAAAAGGAGGAGCGGTGGGTAGAATGGCTTCGCATCAAGCAAGGAACAGCCTCCATTGTAGTTGGAACTCAAAGTGCCGTTTTCGCTCCTGTCCAGAACCCTGGACTCATAATTATAGATGAGGAGCAAGACACAAGCTATAAAAGTGGGAAGTCTCCAAGATACTTCGCTCCGGTTGTAGGAACAATGCGTGCAAAAATAAGCAAATGTGTTTATATTGCTGGGAGTAGAACTCCAAGCATAGAAGCATTCTACAATACAGAAATAGGAAAAAGCACTTTGGTAAAGTTAGTCTCTCCCAAAAAGGCTGACAAGAAAATACGAGTGGTAGATATGCGGCGAGAAATTGACCCTATTTTTTCTGAGCTTCTCCAGAGAAAATTAAAAACTTATATAGAAAGACGAGAAAGGGTAATCCTTTTTTTAAACCGACGAGGATGGGCATCTTTCATCATCTGTGAAGACTGTGGCTACCTGCCAAATTGTCCTAATTGTAATATTCCACTTACCTATCACCGAGAGGAAGTATCTGCCTCAGGTGGACTGAAATGTCATTACTGTGGATATAAAGAAAGAGCACCTGGATATTGTCCACAATGCAAAGGAACTAACTTATTGCGTAAGGGAATTGGGACTGTGCGAGTAGAACGAGCTTTTTTAAAACTATTTCCCGGGGTGCGGATATTTAGATTGGACCTTGATATAACTTCAAGAAAGTATGTAAATCATATATTTAAGTCTTTTGCCGACGGAAAAATCCAGGTTCTTTTGGGAACCCAGTTTGTTGCTAAGCCGATTGAGTTCCCAGAAGTAGGACTGACAGGTGTGATTTCAGCAGATACTGGATTAAATCTTCCTGATTTTAGGAGTGCAGAACATACTTTTTCTCTACTTACACGATTGATTAATAAGGGGAAAGAAACAGTTCTGCAAACTTACAATCCAGAACATCGGGTATTAAAGTACTTACTTTCAAATGATTATCCGAGTTTTTACCGATCAGAAAAGCTATTGAGAAAAAAACATCTGTATCCCCCCCATTCTCATCTTGTAAGAATTTTAATAGAGGGGACAAATAAAACCAAAGTTAAAGAAAAAACTTATAAGCTTCTCGTTAGTTTGAAAGAAAAGAATCTAAACTTTCTCGGACCTTCTCCCTGTCCAATTGAACGGAAAAAAGGAAAGTTCAGATTTCATTTCTTGCTAAAAGCAAAAAACCCTTCTGAATTATCTCTTACTTCTATAGTTCCCAAAGAGACTGTAATAGATGTGGATCCGGTTGAACTTGTTTAGGCAACTACAATACAGGTAACCGTAGATGATACACCTTCTATTTCATGTATTTTTTCTGCAACCAATTCACCGAGTTCCTTGAGGTCCTTGACCTTAACATTTATTACTATATCATAAATCCCTGTAACCATATGAGCTTCTATGACCTCAGTAAATTTCTTTAAAGTCTTGAGAACTTCTCCAGCTGTTCCCGGTTTCAATTTTATGAGTACAAAAGCAGTTATTCCCATTTTCCCCCCTTTACAAGTAGTTATACCTAATGTTTTACATTTGTCAAGAGAAAAAACCACAGATAAACATAACTAATGAATTATATGTATTTCTTGTCAAATATTCTGTAAATAGCTTGTTATATTGTAATCTTCTCTTTTAATTTATCAAATTTCTTTTTCCCTATTCCTCTTATTCTCTTTATTTCCTCTATGTTTTTGAATCCGTTATTTTTTTCTCTGTAGTCTATAATTCTTTGAGCATAAACTTCTCCTATCCCAGAGAGCTTCATAAGTTCTTTTTTGCTTGCTTTATTAATATTTACTTGTGTAGTTAAGGAATCTAATGATTCAAGATTAGTTTTAGTTTTCTGAATTAACTCTTGGATTTCAGCATCTCTTTTTTCTTCTCTTGTAATTTTAAGTTCTGGGGCAAAATAAGGGTTCTTTAATTTATATATGTAAATAATACCTCCAAGTACAAGAGCAAATATCAAAAACAAAATAACCCCTCTTTCTTGAGGAGTAAACCATCTTTCCATAAATTCAAATGCCTAAAAACTAATTCTTTTTCAGGTATTTAGGTGTTTAGGCATTTAGTCTGATGCCGTTGGTATTTGGGCACAAGCTTATCTGCCAATTTTTTCTCCTCGGAAGTAAGAACTCCATTTACAATTTTTACTCCCATATTTTTCATACTTTCTTTCACCGCACTAATAATTTCTCCTATTTTAATCTCACGTCCCACAATCTGACTCAATCCTATCTGCCTCCATTTTGCATTTTGTCCCGACAAGGCGGGGCATTTTGCATTTAGTAATAGGCTTCCTTGCTGAAGAATTACTCCTTCTTTCACTCGTTGGGCACTACCAAGTATTTTATTATGATTAACTTGAAGCTCGTAGCGACTGAGTGAACTGAAACATCCTACATTTTTGGGGTATCCAGCCTCTCTAACTTTTACAAGTTCTGCCTTAATTTCTAAAATGTGAAGTGCATTTTTAAATATCATGCTCATCTTTTTGTATCCTTCAAACACACCTGTGCCGAAAAAGGTGTTATCAGTTGAAGCTACGAGTGAATAAGTAAGATCTCCGTTATGAAAAACTGCTCGTCCTCCAGTAATCCTGCGGACAATGTCAACATCAAACTTTTCTATATCTTCAAGAGATTGGAATCTTCCAATTGTAATCGCAGGAGGAGAGAATGTATAGAACCTTAATGCAGGAAATCCAGATGAAAATCGGGATTCCTTACATCTAAAAAGCAGGGCTTCATCAACCGCCATATTATAGAATCCACTGGCAGGTTCTGTATCTATCACTCTCAAATTCATTAAGTTTATCACTTAATACGATTAGTTTGCTGGTTAATTTACCATCTACCTTGAAGCAACAGAAGCATGTCCCATTCTCTGAAGGTAATTAACTCTTTATCTCTTTATATATATCCAACAAATAATTACTCGTCAAGTTTTTTTAAGACTCCCAGATAATGCATTAATTTTGTGAACCGATCAGAGAGTCTACGACAGATAAACGCTGATGCACGCAAAGGATTAAAGATTCAAGATTTGAAGATTGCAGATTCTTTTTAATCTTCAATAAAGTTACTTGCAGTTCTTTCGTTCCTTATAATATTAAAAAACTCAGTGATATTCATTCAACACTGTTATTTCATAATTGTAATCTGGTGCCAAATGTTTTACAATCACCAAAAAATACATCCAATTGTTCCTTTCACCTTGACATTCTGTGATAATGTTTTATATTTATAATAATGAAATGTCCTAAATGTAGATTCCCAAGTCCTAAAGGAGCTAATTTTTGCCTGAAATGTGGCATTTCCCTGAAGGCTCCTGAAACTGCTGAAAGAAAATTCGTTACCATTCTTTACTCAGACTTAAAAGAATTTACCACTCTTTCTGAACAAAAAGACCCGGAGGAGATAAGAGAAATTATCAAGGAACTGTTTTCACGCTTTGATACCTTATTAGAGAATTTCAATGTAGGATACCACGAATACATCGGAGATGCTGTCATTGCACTTTTTGGAGTTCCTGTGGCTCATCCTGACGATGCAGAACTTGCAGTCGATGCCGCACTATCAATGCAAAAAGAAATTAAAGACTTCTCCGTAAAAATAGGAATACCTCTTGAATTCCGAACGGGCATAAATTCGGGAGAAGTAATTTACGGAGAAATCCCTGGGAAAACAACAGTAACGGGAGATGCTGTAAATACAACTCAAAGACTCGCATCAATTGCAGAACCGGGAAAAATCTTAATATCAGATACAACAGCAGGATTAACCTCTGGAATGATTCGTACCCGACCTCTTCCACCCATAAAATTAAAAGGGAAAAAAGAAAAAATCCTTGCCTTTGAAGTTATTAGTCATAGCAAAAAAACATACCCTTCTTTTCTATCTCCAATGTTTGGAAGAGATAAAGAACTTGCAAGACTGAAAAAAATCTTCAAGGGTAGAGATGACTCGCAAATTATTCCTACATTTACAGTAATTGCAGGAAACACAGGAATTGGTAAATCAAGGCTTCTGTTTGAATTCCAAAAAAGTTTGAAATCAAGAGTAAAAACAGTTCCTTTAAGAGCTGGCCCTTACAACATTCTTATTTATCAACCACTCATAGATTTAATTAGAATTCTACTTGATATAGAAGAATCTGATTCTACAGGAACAATTATGAAGAAAATTGTAGGGGCGGTTCGCGAACCGTCCCTACAATTACAGGAAAAAGACCCACTTTCTAAACATTTTTTGGGCTTTTTCTTGGGTATGAAATTTCCTAACTCCCCCCTTGACCATCTCAGACCAGCTGATGCACGACAATCTGCTTTTGTTACTCTGAAAAACCTTATAGAGTGCAATGCAAAAGATTTCCCATTACTCCTGATATTCAAGGATGCACACTATATGGATAGTGGAACTCAGGATTTCTTAGAATACCTCTTTCAATCTGAGTTACAGGGCAAAATTATGATTCTACTTACTGGTCGGATTGAAGGATTTATAGAGGAAATAAAAAATTACAAGAAAAATCATAAATGGAATTTCATAGAACTCTTTCCTCTAAGAGAATCAGAAAGCAAAGCTCTTATTCAAAATTTTTTCAAAGAAAAAGAAATTCCAAACGAAGTAATAGAAATCCTTTTAAAAAAAACGGGTGGGAATCCCTTATTTCTTGAAGAGTTCATTAAAGATTTGAAATCAGGAATAGATTATAATCTATCAGTTCTTCCTGATAGTTTGTGGGCATTGTTAGAAGCAAGAATTGATAGACTCCCATCTGAAGAACGCAAAGTTTTACGCACAGCATCAGTAATAGGAAAAACTTTCTGGAAGGGAACTTTGGAAGTTTTGCTCGAAAATAAGTTAGGAAAAGAATTATCTTTACTTGAGCAAAAAGATTACATCTATGAAGAAAGACCGTCGCAGTTAAAAAATGACCCTGAATATACTTTTCGTCATGAACTCTTAAGAGATGCTGCATATAAAACACTTTTAAAAAAACAAAGACGTGAACTTCACATAGAAACTTTAAAATACATAGAAGAAAAAAAACAAAAAAAAGAAATTCAACAAAACTTATATCTGCAATTAGCCGCTTATCACAGTGAACTTGGAGAAGAATATAATAAAGCTATAGACTTTTATACCGAATCAGGAAATCTCGCAAAAGAAAGATACGCATCCCAAGAAGCAATACATTCGTATAGCAAAGCAATAGAAATCTTAACTCAATCTATTTCAGACAAATTACCTCTAAACTACATTCGCTTGGGAAAATTAATTAAGAAACGAGCAGATACGGAAACTTTCCTGTCTCTGTATGATAAGGCAGTGGAGGATTACCAAAAACTTACAAAATTCAAAGATAACGAGATAAAAATTTCAGGATTTATTGGTATTGCAGATGTATCTGGAAGAAAAGGGGACTTTGACAAAACCATAGAGTATTCTTCAAAAGCAAGAGCCCTTGCAGAAAAGCAAAAGATGGATAAGTTAAAAGGAGAAGCATTAAATTATATCAGTTTCGGATATTATAGAAAAGGACTTTATAAGAAAGGATTAGAGATTGGTGAACTTGCTCATAAAATTTACAAAGAACTAATCTCAATTACATCGAAAGAAGAAAATTTATCTCCACTTAAATTGGGACTTAGCAAAAGTCTTAATGGCATTGGGAGTATTTATTTGGAGCTCGGAGATTATGATAAGGCATTAAACTTTTATATGGAAAGTCTCAAAATAAGCAGAGAAATTGGTGATAAAAATGAGATAGCCAGAAAACTCATTAACATTGGAATTATTCATATGGACCTTGGAGATTATGACGAAGCATTGAAGTTTCATCATCAAAGTCTTAGAATAGGAAGTGAAATCGGCAATAAATTCATAATCGGCATAAGTTTCAACAACATTGGAATTGTTTACGATGAAACAGAAAATGCAGACAAGGCACTGAATTTTTATGAACAAGCTCTTGAAATAAATAAAGAAATTAGTGATAAAACTGGAATTGCAATGAATTTTCACAATATAGGAACTATTCATTCCAAATTTGGGAATTATGATACAGCATTAGACTTTTATAACCAAGCACTCCAGATAAATAAAGAAATAGGTAGCAAACATGGAATCGCCCTTGATATTATTGCTATTGGTGAAATCTACGGGGATCGGGGAAACTACGATATAGCTTTAAATTATCAAAAAGAGGCAGAAAGAATAATAAGAGAATCCGGAATGAAGTTGCTCCTTGTTTATTGTCTAAATGTCAAGGGGATTTTGTATAATGAACTTAAAGACTTCTCAAAAGCGGCTAAAAATCTTAAAGAAGTTCTGAATATTTGTGAAGAATTAAAATTGAAATCTGAGATGTGTGAAACGCTTTCTTCACTTGCTCGGGTAAGTTATGCTACCGGCAAGAAAGGAATAGCAAAAGATTACTTAGAAAGAGGGTTGGAAATTGCCAAAAAATGTAAGAGTAAAGCTCCAACGATAACAATTTTCTCTACATATGCAGAATTCCATCTCTCCAATCGTAACTACAAAGAGGCAAAGAAAACATCGGAAGAGCTTTTGGATTTATTTAAAACCACAAAATACAAAAACTCCTCATATGCAGAAGCACTTTATCTTATGGGAAGAAGTTTATATAACTCAGGAGAGAAA
>JAUWHX010000046.1 GCA_030605695.1 bacterium
TCTAAATCGACAATAGAATCTGTTCTCTTATTAAGTAAGTCAATCTTTTTTTCTAAATGCCCTAAAGCTAACTTAAGTATCCTTGAACTATTTTTTTCCTTAATGAATTTCGCTGTTTTAACATTTATACTCATTGTCAAAAAAGCAGTTGATACACTCAAGAAAACCAATACTCCAACCATAGCACCCACAGCAATAATCTGCCATTTATTGATATGACACCATCTATTACCAATTTTTATTGTCCAGTATCGCATTAGTTGTAATGTTTACTATATAACTTTTGTTCTGTCAAGATATATTTTAAAAATTTTATCTTGACAGAGTAATTTTCAAGTGCATAATCATCAAACTGATGACGGAATACGAAAATCTTATAATTTTTGACCCAGAAAGTGAGGAAGAAAATATAAGTAAGAAAACAGACAAACTCAAGGAAATTATAGAAAAGAAGGGTAAGGTTTCAAATATTAATAAATGGGGGATGCGTCAACTTGCCTATCCAATAAATAAAAAAGAACAAGGATATTATGTATTACTTGAATTCACAGCTGAAAAAGAATTACTTCCCGAGCTTGACCATGAACTTAAATTGAGCAAAGATATACTGAGACATTGTATTGTGCGAAAATAATGGCGGAATATAGAGTCCCAAATATAAATAAAATTCTCATCACTGGGAATCTCACAGGAGACCCGGACCTTAAATATATGCCAGATGGCAGAGCAGTGTGCAATTTCCAAATAGCTTCCGGTTATAGGTATCTGGACAAAAAAACAAACGAATGGGTAGATGCTCCTCCAACATTTGTAAGAATAACCACCTGGGGTCCAACTGCCGAAAGACTGGGTGAACGGCTCCACAAAGGAAACGCAGTTTTTGTTGAAGGAAGACTTCAATCCCGTTCATGGGAAACCCCAGAAGGTCAAAAAAGGAGTATTGTAGAAATTAATGCCTTAAGAGTCCAGAACCTAAATAAATTTGAAGGAGGAAATCTACCTAACAAAAAAGAAAACAAAGGAGAAGATGAAAAAGAAGAGCTTCCGTTCTAAAAGAACCGACACCAAGAGAATATTTCCAGAGAGAAAGAAAGTTTGTTTTTTCTGTGCCAATAAACTAACTGTAGATTATAAAGATGTTGAACACATAAGAGACTACATTACTCGAAGTGGCAAAATCTTACCTCGTAGAATAACGAAGCTTTGTGCAAAACATCAACGAGCCCTCACTCGCGCAATAAAACGAGCAAGAATTATGGCTCTTCTTCCCTTTGTAAAAACATTGAGATGAAAATCGTCTTGCTCAAATCAGTAGAGAGATTAGGTGAAAAGGGAAATGTCATAGATGTAAAACCCGGATATGCCCGAAATTACCTCATCCCTAGTGGACTTGCTCTTTTCCATACCTCTTCAAATCTCAAGAGATTTGAAGAACTTAATCGCATAGAAGCTATAAGAAAAGGGAAAAAGAAGAAAGAAGCTATACAATTAAAAGAGAAACTTGAAGCTCTCTCATTAACTTTCCCTGTTCAGGCTGGGGAAGATGGAAAGTTGTTCGGTGCTATCACAAATATAGATATAGAAATCGCTCTTGCAAAAGAAAAATATCAAATAGATAAGAAAAACATTCTACTTTCTGAACCAATAAAAGAACTCGGCGTTTATTCTATAGAAGTATCGTTACATCCAGAAGTTAAGGCAACTGTGAAATTCTGGGTAGTAAACAAATAGTAGAGATAATGATTGAAGTAAAAGTTTCAGGTCTGGCTTACGATACTCTATCTAAATCACATGTTGTTTTTTTGAAGGAAATGGATGGTGAGAGGGTTCTTCCTATATGGATTGGGCCTAATGAGGCATTTGCTATTGCAATGGGAATTCAGCATATGAAAACAGAACGTCCACTTACTCACGACCTTATAAAAAATGTAGTAGAAGGTCTTAATGCTAAAGTAATTAAAGTTGTAGTTAACAATATTCGCGATAATACTTATTATGCAAGAATTTACTTAAACGGGAAAAACTCAATAACAGAAATAGATGCTAGACCATCAGATTCTATTGCTATAGCTGTTAGAAATTCAACTCCAATTTATGTCGCTGAACAGGTATTAGAAAAAGGAGGAACATTTAAAATTAAAGAAAAAGATGCGTTAAAGGCACATTTCCAAGAACTTAAGTTAGAAGATTTTGGAAAATTCAAGCTATGAATCAATTTACAGAGAGAGTACGTAGAGTTCTTCTCATTGCAAAACGCGAATCAATTAGGCTTGGAGACGACGCAATTGGAAGTGAACATCTTCTTATAGGTCTTATCAAAGAAGGTGGAGGAGTAGGGATAACAGTTCTTGTAAACCTTGATGTTGACCCAAATGCAGTCCTTAAAGTCCTTTATGAATCTCACAAAAAAATCGGAGGAATTGACCTTTTAAGTGGAGAACCTACTCATAATGAAGAAGTAAGAATAATTCTTAATTATGCAAAAGAGGAATCTCAACAATTTGGACATGGATATGTTGGAACAGAACATCTTCTATTAGGAATATTAAGACACGAGGAAAGCATAGCAGCTCAAATCCTTTTCAGTTTTGAATTGGATATTGACCGTGCAGCAGATGAGATTCTGGCAATCCTTTTTATGGGTGAAGAAAGCAAAAAAACGCCTAGCAAATCAAAGACTAAAAATATAGAACGTTTTTCTCGAGATATTACCAAATTAGCACAAGAAGGAAAACTTGACCCTATAGTAGGAAGAGAGAAAGAAATTGAGAGAGTAATGCAAATCCTATGCAGGAGAAAGAAAAATAATCCTGCACTTATAGGAGACCCTGGAGTTGGCAAAACAGCTATAGTTGAGGGACTCGCACATCGCATTATCCGAAAAGAAGTTCCTGAAATCCTACAAAATTCAAGAATACTTGCAATCGACTTAGCTGCAATTGTTGCTGGAACTAAATATAGGGGACAGTTTGAAGAAAGATTAAAAGCAGTGATAAAAGAGATACAAAGTTCCCCAAATATTATAATTTTTATAGATGAGCTTCATACTCTTGTAGGAGCAGGAGCAGCTGAAGGAGCCATCGATGCCTCAAATATGCTAAAACCTGCACTCGCAAGAGGTGAACTCCATTGCATAGGTGCTACTACTCTAAACGAATATAGAAAATATATAGAAAAAGATGGTGCTTTGGAACGAAGATTTCAACCAATCCAAGTTGCTCCTCCAACTGTAAAGGAAACAATACAGATACTAAGAGGCTTAAAACCAAGATATGAGGCACATCATGGAGTAAGATATGAGGACAGTGCACTCGTAGCTGCAGCTACCCTATCTGATAAATATATATCCAATAAATATCTTCCGGATAAAGCAATAGATGTAATTGACGAAGCTGGAAGTCGCATTAAGTTACGCAAGCTTCGCAAACCTCCACCACAACTTAATGCCTTCAATAAAGAATTAGAACACATTGGAAAGCTCAAAAAAGATGCGGTAGCACATCAAAATTTTGAGGAAGCTGCTGGATTGAGAGATAAACAACGCAAACTTGAACAACAAATTCATTTATCTAAAGGAGAAGAAAAGATTGTAAAAGTTAGCCAGGAGCACATAAGAGAAGTTATTTCTTTATGGACTAGCATCCCTCTCTTCAAGCTTAAGCAAGAAGAGCAAGAGAAATTGCTTAAAATGGAAGAGTCCCTACAGAGTAAGGTTATAGGACAGGATGAAGCTATCAAAGTGTTAGCACGAGCCACAAGAAGGTCAAGAGCAGGACTCAAGGATGCACAACATCCTATTGGCAGTTTTATCTTTTTAGGCCCCACCGGTGTTGGAAAAACATATCTTGCCAAGAAACTTGCAGAATTCTTATTTGATTCAGAGAGTGCCCTTATACGCGTTGATATGAGCGAATATATGGAGAAGTTCAATGTTTCAAGATTGATTGGCGCTCCTCCCGGATATGTAGGTTATGAAGAAGGTGGGCAACTCACTGAAAAAGTCCGCAGAAAACCCTACTCTATTATTCTCCTTGATGAAATAGAGAAAGCACATTCTGATATATTTAATATACTTTTGCAAATCCTTGACGAAGGCACGCTTACCGATTCATTTGGACGACATATTGATTTTAGAAACACCATCCTTATAATGACATCAAATATTGGCACACAAGAACTTAAACGTTCGCAAATTGGATTTGAAACACAAGGAGAGGTATTTACTTATAGCTCTATGCGAGAAACACTTTTAGAGAAAGTAAAGAAAACCTTCAGACCGGAGTTCTTAAATCGGGTAAATGAGATTGTAGTATTCAGAGCACTTGGGAGACCAGAGATGAGTAAAATAGTTGAACTCCTTTTTTCAGAACTCAAGGAACGAGTGCGTGAAAAGGGGATAGAACTTATTTTAGATGACTCGGCAAAAGAGCTTTTGATAGAAGAAGGATTTGACCCAAATTTTGGTGCTCGCCCTTTGAAAAGAGCAATTGAACGTATTCTTGAAGACCCATTAGCTGAAAAAATTCTTGAAATAGGCATTAAAAAAGGAACTAAGTTAAGAATAGTAAGACAAGAAAAAGAAGTAGATTTTATAGTGGAATCCGGTGCCAAGATTCCTATTACCCGATAATAGAAGTTCGTGGCTTAAAATTTGTCGCAGACTCTGTGAGATGACAAAAACTAAGAAAGAACTCGTAAAAGAAGTGGCTTGGGATACAGGATTTACTCAAAGAGAAATAGCTGTTATTATAGATTCCTTCCTTGGAGTAATTTCCCAGACACTCAGAAAAAATGACCGAATTGAACTTAGGGGGTTTGGGGTTTTCTCTACACGACACAGGAAACCAAGAGAAGCCAGAAATCCAAAAACAGGGAAAACTGTAAATCTACCAGCTCGGGTTGTGCCTTGGTTTAAAGCATCAAAGTCTCTTAAAAAACAGACTTTGGGAAGGACATTTTAAATTATGCCTTGCGGGAAAAAAAGAAAGAGAAAAAAAATAACTACTCATAAACGAAAAAAGCTAAGAAAATCACTCCGTCATAAGAAAAAACTGAAAGTCGGCCACTAAGTTAACATTTTTCCTTGACAAAATTAACTTTTTGCAGTAGATATATATAGAGGGTTCTCTAAATTAGAGTAAAAGATTTAGGGAACTTCTTGGACCTGATTTGTATCTAAATAATTAGGAGGAAAAATGATAAGGAAATATATTTTATGTGCTTTTCTTCTATGGATAGCTCAAGAATCTAAAGGGGCTGAACTACCTATTGCTACTGCTTCAAAACATCAGGTTCGTCCTTCTATTGCTTCAAGTGGAACAAACTACCTCGCTGTGTGGTATGATAGTCGTAATGCCGTTTCTACTAAACAAGATATCTGGGGAAGAACCATATCAATAGATGGAATTCCTCAAGATAGTTTCCCGATATGTGATAATCCAGGAGGTCAGTTTATGCCTGAAGTTGCCTGGGGGAACGATAAGTATTTAGTAGTATGGCACTCTGTAAATAAAGAACTATACGGACAATTTATAAAGAAAGATGGTACCTTTATAGGCACATCATTCTTAATAGAAGATACTTTAAATTTAGTTCTTCCAGGTGTCGGAGGAATAGATGTAGAAAGTAATGGGAACAACTTCTTGGTAGCATGGGCTTACCGTTCTATATCAGATGGTGATTACAATATAGCAGGACGCATAGTTACAGGTGTCGGGTCTTTTGCCGGTCCAGTTTTCACCGTTTGTGATGCACCAGACACTCAGTTTGCACCTAAAGTTGTAGGCATTGATACAAACTATCTTATTGGCTGGTCAGACTTCCGAACAGGAAATTGGACTCCTATGGGTCAAAGAGTAAGTCCATCAGGTACACCACTTATAGGAGGAAATTTTTCTATCACCGCTAAAACTGAACCTCAAAGAAGTCTCGCACTTGCAAGTAACGATACTTGTGTATTAGTAGTATGGGAAGAAGACCACGGATTCATTATTGGCTGGGATATCCACGGTAGTATATTAGATACTGATATGAAAGTCTTGCACTCAGATATTGTAATATCTGTTGCAATGTGGGACCAGAGACTCGCTTGTGCTGCTTGGCATCCTAAAACATCTAAATTCATTGTAGGATGGCATGACTATAGTGGTAGTAAGGCCTCCACTGCTAATATATGGATTAGAAAAGTAGGCAAAGATGGGTCTCTTGACTCTGAACAAAAGATAACCACTTTGCCAGTAGAACAGAGAGAGCCAGATATAGCTTGTTCAAATGAGTGTTTCCTCATAGTATGGGAAGACTATCGCCAGGGAAGTAGCAATATAGATATTTATGGATATATTCCAGCCTGTACTGGAAAAGAAGAAGATGGTTATGCTAATGATTATGTCATAGAGAAAATCAAGTCCTTCCCGAACCCTTTTGTTAGCTTTGTAAAATTTATTGGAGTAAAAGAAGGAGTGAGAATATACGACATTAGAGGGCAACTTGTTAAAGAACTTAAAGTTCACTCTGACGCATCGGAACGAGTTCTTTCAAATCAAATTCTTTTATGGTATGGAAAAAGCAGGGATGGAAAAGAAGTCCCAAGTGGAACATATTTTGTCTATCCTGTTCCTCCATCAGCTAACAGAACTGTTCAAAAAATTATCAAGCTTTAAAGTGACAGGATACGAATCAAATTTAGAAAACTATCCCAAATTCCCTTGTTTGATAACATAAAGTTTTTTAAAGGAGAAAAAATGAGCAAAAAGTTAAATGTTCTGGCAGGAATATTAGTAATTATATTAAGTAGCGGATATTTAGGTGCAGAGCTTGTAGTCGTGGATACTATATGGCTTGGACCAGAAGCAGGGAACAGCGGAGGACCTGTTGCAATTAATAACAACTTAAATACCAATAAGATATATATTGCAAATGGGTATAGTGACAATATTTCTATAATAGACGAGTTAACTGACTCAGTAATAGCAACAGTAGAGGTTGGTGATGCACCTTCAGATATATGTATAAATTCAAGTATTAACGAGATATATATTGCAAATCATGGTAGTGGTGATGTTTCTATAATAAACGGAGCAACTGACTCAGTAGTAGCAACTATAGGAGCAGGCAGTAATCCATCTGGTATCGGCATTAATCCAAATACTAATAAAATATATGTGGCGAATATGTTGAGCAATAATGTTTCTGTAATAGATGGAGTAACTCGCACAGTAATAGCAACTGTAGAAGTAGGCAGTAAGCCCTGTGCTATAGGTGTAAATCCAACCACTAATAAGATATATGTTGCAAATGGATTGGGCATGAATGTTTCTGTGATAGATGGAGTAACTGACTCAGTAGTAGCAACAGTAGTAACCGGGCTATATCCTTTTGCCATAGGCGTGAATCCAAATACCAACAGGATATATGTTGCAAATTCGTGGGGTGGAAATGTATGTGTAATAGATGGAGTAACTAACTCAGCGATAACAACTATAAGTGTAGGCAGCAAGACTTATGGAATTGATGTCAACACGAATACTAATCAGATATATGTTTCGCATTGGTATAGTAATGTCTCTGTAATTAATGGAATTACCAACTCAGTAACGGCAACCATATCAGTTGGTGATGGCCCCTGGGGTATTGATGTTAATTCAACCACTAATAAGATATATGTTGTAAATCATGGGAGTGACGATGTTTCTATAATTGATGGGACTACTAACTCGGTAATAACAATTATACCTATCGGCATTTATCCTTATGGTATAGATGTGAACCCAAATGCCAACAAAATATATGTCACAAATTATAGCAATGGCGTTACTTCCGAAGGTAGTGGCAATGTGTATGCAATTGATGGTTTAACTGATTCAATAATATCAAATATAGAGAATGGTTATAAAAATAAGCCTACCCGCGCTAGTATTAATCTAAACACTAATAAAATATATGTGACAAATTATAATAGCAATACTGTCTCCGTAATAAACAGCTTAACTGATTCAGTAATTACAACCATAGTAGTTGATGACTGTCCTATGGGTGTTAGTGCTAACTTAAATACTAATAAAATATATGTGGCAAATTATAATAGTAATACCGTCTCTGTGATAAATGGCTCAACTGACTCAGTAATTACAACTATATCGGTCGGGAGCTATCCTTTAGCCGTTGATATTAACCCAAATACCAACAAAATATATGTGGCAAATCAAGTCAGTAGTAATATCTCTGTTATAGATGGTTCAAGTGACGCAGTAATAACAACTATACCTGTCGGAAGCGCTCCTCGGGATGTTTGCGTTGACCCAATTGCTGATAGGATATATGTTGCAAACGAGTCAAGTGACAATGTTTCTGTAATAGATGGTTCAAGCAACTCAGTAATAGCAACTATACCAGTTGGTAGTTTTCCTTATGGAATTGGCGTTCATCCGAGTAAAAATAGGGTATATGTTTCAAACAGAGGAAATAACTCTATTGCTGTGATAGATGATTCAACTATGTCAGTAATACAAACTGTCTCCATCGGCAGAGGACCGAGGTTTCTTGGAGTAAACCCTGCTACAAACCGAATTTATGTCAATTGTTATACAGATGGGACAGTTTGGGTGCTTGAAGATAAACCTACTTCAGTAGAAGAACACGATTCACGAATCACGAATCACGATTCACGATTAGAGGTATATCCGAATCCATCTTTTGGGAATGCTGTGATTAGGTATGGATTACCAGAAAAGGCAAATATGACTCTGAGACTCTATGATATATCAGGAAGAGTGATAAAGACTCTTTACTCTGGAAATCAAGAGAAGGGCTATCACAAAGTTGATATAAGAAACGATGAACTTGCTAAAGGAGTCTATTTTATCAAGTTCAAGGCAGGAGATTACGAGCTAACAAAAAAGCTGATTCTTATAAGATAGCATTTTCTCATTATCTTTTCGCTCTTTGTGCTCTCTGTGGTTTAAAAATGCGGTTAAAAAGTCTTTTCGTTTTATGATTCTTCTTTTCTCTGCGTTCTCTGTGGTTAAAAAGTCTTTTCGTTTTATGATTTGATTTTTCTTTTCTCTGTGCTCTCTGCGTTCTCTGTGGTTAAAAAGTCTTTTCGTTTTATGATTTGATTTTTCTTTTCTCTGTGCTCTCTGCGTCTCTGCGGTTAAAAAGTCTTTTCGTTTTATGATTTGATTCTTCTTTTCTCTGTGTTCTCTGTGGTTCAAAAATATTATATCCGTGCTATCCGTGCAATCTGCGGTTGAATGTTTATCTGTCTTAATTTCTTTTTGTGCAGTTTTGTGATTTGGTGATTTCGTGGCATTTTATTTAATCTTTTCTCTGTGTTCTCTGTGGTTCAGATTTTTCTCTTGACATCGTGTAATTGTATGCTATATTAAAAAGATAATGAACACAACTCGTAGTATTGACCTGACCCCCGTTCGTAGAATCCTGTGGATTTGTCAAGATATTTTTTCTTTATCCCAATTACTAATCACTAAGACCCCATTTAACAATTTAACTTCCTGTCCGTCGGTTGACGGATTGCGGAGAAAGGAGGAAAAGATGAAGGCTAAGGATATTTTTTTACTCATTATAGGGATAATGTTGATATATGTTTATCCCATTTATTCACAGGAACAGGCGGTTAAGAAATTGCAGCTACCTACGACTCCTATGAAAGAAGATATCGTCCATTTGGATTTAGCACTTAAGATTGCATCTATAGAAGCTCAAAAAGAGTTTGGGAAAGGAGTAGCAGGGGAACCGATAGTTGGATATGACCTCAACGGAAGTGTAAGAGCATATATTGTGCCTTTTAAAATTGGTGGTGGCGTGTTCCCGTCTGAAGAAGAAATAATAAGACAGATGAACAAGGCAAAACAACTTCTCCCTGAAGCAAAAAAAGAACTAGCTAAGGTCAGAGAAGCTTCGTTAAAAAGAGGAGGAGGTAAATTTGAAAAGAAGGGAGACATGGTATCTTTAGAAAAAGCTCCTGAATGGAAACAAGCAGAAGAAAGGGTTAAAGAACTTGAAAAAAAATCCAGGGCAATAGGAGAGTATGCAACTATTGTAGTTTCTGCCCGTAAGGATTTGGCTCCCGTTCTTGAAGGCTGTAATTCCCTACCTCATTACTACACATGGAAAAAACTTGCAGAAGATAAAGCAAAAGAATCACTTATGTCTGCTTCCGTATTTTTAACTCGTTTTTATTACGGTGGACCTATGGATGAGATTTTTGAATTTGAATCTCTAACTGGTGATAAAATTTGGATTGTGATGTTTCCACCGAGAGCAGTGAAACCAAGTAAAATCACAGCCAAAAAACTTGAGGTAACTGAAGAAGAAAAAAGATGGATTCAAGGGAAGTGGAGTAAAGTGATGGAGGAGGTGCAAAATGAGAGATAGAATTTGGATGACACTAATATCTTTATCATTAGGAACCAGTTTATGTTTTGCATCCCAGCACTGGATTAGAGATCGTGACGATGTAGTTCCAGCATATTTATGGACAGCTGGATGCTGTCCGACAGCAGCGATGATGGTTTTGGGACACTACGATTGGCTATGGCCTAACAACACGAGGTATGCCTCCTACGGGAAGCTTGCTGACTATTATTTTGAACAACAAGTTATTACGAATTATAAAGAATGGAATCAAGAAGGAGATTACTTCGATTGGGATGGATACAGCGATGGACATGATGGAATACCTTATGGCGTGTACAGATTAGCTTACGGTATGCATACTGATGCACCAAGCGGTGGTACTGACGTAGGTTATGGTGTAACTAATATAAAAAACGGAATTCTCTATTGGGCAAATACACTTTGTGGTTATAGTTTTTCATCAGGTGAAGATTATACTATCTGGAATTGGGATGCTATCTGGAATGAGATTAAGGAGGCAGTGGATGGCAACCATCCATGTGTTTGGGGCCGTGATGGCAGCTGGGGAAGTAGTCATGGAACTCAATCTGGAGGACACTGTGTATGTGTCATCGGGTATAACGATAATGGCAATGTATATTATTGGAACACTTGGGACCCAGCCCCTCTTTATTACTATTCCCCATATCAAGGAAATGGGCAAAGTCAAGCTAGTATAACCAGTGTTACCCCGGGAGGAGGTAGTGGTGGAAATGATGTAGAACTTTATACTCCAGATGGAGGTGAAAACTGGGAAGGGAAAAGTACTCAGGAGATAAAATGGTACCAGTTTGGAAGTAGCATTGATAATGTTAAGCTCTTATATTCTCCGGATGCCGGCTATATTGGCACAAAAGCATGGTACTATATCGTTCAAGATCTGCCTAGCAGTCAAGGATGGAATTACTACTCTTGGACTGTCCCGAATATTACTAACGAGCATGTTTTTGTTAAAGTAAAAGCTTATTCGGGTGGCACTTATATTGCTAGTGAAGGTAGTGAGGATCGATTTACAATTACTAAGTGTAATCCTCCTTCAGCACCTTCCAATTGTCAAGCAAGTGATAATTATTGCGACAAGATAGTAGTAACCTGGGATGACAAATCAAATAATGAAGATGGATTTGAAATCTATCGTGATGGTTCACCTATAGTTTGCACAACTCCCAATGTAACAAATTATACAGACCATCCGTCAGCCGGAACATACAGCTATTATGTAAAAGCACACAATACTTGTGGAGAGTCTTCTTCATCTAATTCAGATAATGGAACACGATTAAGTAAGCCTACTACACCTACTAATTGTCAAGCAAGTGATGACCAGTGTGATAAGATAGTGGTAACATGGGATGACAAATCAAATAATGAGACTGCATTTTATATCTATCGTAATGGTGTAAAGATAGGACAGGTAAATGCTGGTGTGGAAACTTATCCAGATACTCCATTAGCCGGAACATACAGCTATTATGTAAAAGCACACAATACTTGTGGAGAATCTCCTGCATCTAACTCAGACAATGGGATAGCACTAACTAAACCAGTAGCTAACTTTACTTCTGATGATACTCTTGGATGTATTCCTTGCACAGTGAACTTTGCTGACCTGTCAATCAATGATCCTACAAGCTGGTCCTGGGACTTTGGAGATGGAAATACAAGCATCCTTAAAGACCCGTCTCATACTTATGAAGATTCAGCAGGTGATTATACTGTTATACTAATAGCTACTAACTCCTGTGGTCCAGATACTATGACAAAATCAGATTATATCCATATTCTTGCTCCTGATATAACGGTAACTCCTGATTCCTGTGACTATGGTAATGTTCTTGTGAGTGATTCATTAGATATGACATTCACAGTTTCAGATACTGGTGCTGGTGCTTCTTGTAGTTTGCATGTGAGTAATATAAGTATAATTGATGACACTGCTAATGCTTTTTCTGTAGTTAGTGATACATCTTTCACAGTTGCGATTGGTGGTTCAGACACTATTGTAGTAAGATTCGCACCCAAATCTGAGGGTAAGAAGGGAGCGACACTGAGAATAGAAAGTGACGACCCAGATAGTCCTATTAAAGAGATTCCTTTGAGTGGACATGGGAAGGAAAATGTGATTGAGGAGCTAAAAGTGATGCTTCCAAAAGCATTTTATCTCTCCCAGAATTTGCCTAATCCAGCTATTTCTATGACAAGAATTCCTTTTGGAGTTCCTCAAGAAGCTCACATAACACTCACGATATACGATATTTCAGGCAAGAAGGTTCGGACTCTTATGGCTCGGACAGTCGCAGTAGGACATCATATCATCAATTGGAACGGCAAAGATGACAGTGGCACAAGAGTAGCAAAAGGGATTTACTTTTATCGTATGGAGGCAGGCAAGTTCAAGGCAACGAGGAAGCTGACAATACTTAAATAGTAGTTAGTAGATAGTAGTTAGGAGTTAGGAAAAAATGAGAGGAATGAAGAATTTGGGAAGGTTAAAGCAGTGTGGGAGAGACCTCTGGTCTCGATTCTCAAGGTCAGGAGACCTTTCCCACAAAGAAGAATGAAGAATTTAGACAGATTGACAGGATGAAGATTAGAGAACTAAAATCCAGCAAATCCTGTCAAATAAGGATTTAGAGAGGTCTATGGAGAACCCAGAGAGGTCTGTGAAAGAATCGGCGATGTGTCCAGAAGTTCCGGCGATGTATCCAGAAGTTCCGGCGATGTGTCCAGAAGTTCCGGCGATGTGTCCAGAAGTTCCGGCGGTATGTCCAGAAGTTCCGGCGATGTGTCCAGAAGTTCTGGCGATGTATCCAGAAGTTCCGGCGATATGTCCAGAAGTTCCGGCGATATGTCCAGAAGTTCTGGCGATATGTCCAGAAGTTCTGGGGTTGACCCCGAAAATGTCGTGGATGTCTGTTAATGAGTAACAGATTTCAGGAAGAGAAAAAATGCTAACAGGGATTGAAAGAGAACTTAAGAGAAATAAGAATAAAAAGAAAAATCTCTTCCAATCTCTTAAAATCCCTGTTGATAATAGAATTTCAAAAAAGGAGGGAAAATGGGAAGATATATACCAAGACGAGATGGGGATTTTGATGCCTGGCAGAATAATTTCGTTGATTATGTTGTTGCCAATTCATTGGCTCTAGGCATCTCTATGAGTGAGAAAACCGATTTGATAGGCACCAGAATTAGCTGGAATACCCACTATGCAAACAATACAATTGCCCAAAATGCCGCAAGAGGAGCAACCGAGTCTAAGGATGATTCCAGAGATACACACGAGTCC